>JAWOCH010000125.1:0-11976 GCA_046483865.1 Candidatus Brocadiia bacterium
GGTCCAGGGCCAGCTCCCGCACCCCAACGCGCCCCGGCCCGCCGCCCCCGCCGAGATCCACCGGGCGGTCGCGAGCAGCCGTGATGCGGAATCCCTCCCCGGTCAGGCACTGCTCGGGCGGATGCGTGCGCCGACGCACCTGCCGGGCCAGCACCACCAGCATCTGCACCTGCTGCCCCTGGTCGTTGACGTAGACGCGGGACAGCACATCCTCGGTGCCCAGTATCTCATAGACCCGTTCGTCGAGGGTCTGATCCATACCTTCCCACTCGCCCAGCCGGCGCGGCACACGGGCCAGGACGGCCGTCGCTTCCGCGGTCTGCCGGGGCCACGACAGATAGAGCGCGGCCCCCGCCGTCAGGGCCAGCAGGCACACCACCACGGCGCCGGAAGCCCCCACGGACTGCCCCCGAGGCCCGGGGGACGGGCCGGCCGCGTACTCCTTCTGCTCCGGTCCCCAGCGGTCCAGGCCCACCTTCTTGAGGAACGCGGACTCGACTGTGAACAGCAGCAGGAAGGCCGTGGTGAACAGCGCGAAGCCGAACAAGTCGTGGAAGTACCATTGCTCGACTGATTCGGGGCCCCACCGGTAGGCCACCAGCAGCATGAGGATGACCCGCACCACGTTCGCCACGAAGGCGACGGGGATGGACAGGGCGAACAACAGCGCCTTGCGGGGCCTGTCCAGCGGGGAGATGTGCGCATAGAGCGCGCCGAACGCGGTGAGGGCGATCAGGTACTTCAGCCCGCTGCACACGTCGTCCACCACCACGGTGCCCGTGGGGATGCGTACGTAGCTGCCTTCCCGAACCGCCGCCAGCCCCGCCACGTCCAGGAAGCCGACCGCCAGCCGGGCGGCCGCCAGCTTCAGGCGGAAGCTTGCTTTCTCGATCAGCACCGACGGCACGGGCACCATGAACAACAGGAAGATCAGCGGGAAGGCGACCACGCGCAGCATCTGCGGGCCCAACAGCGTGAGCACCACCCCCGCCAGCGCCCCCAGCAGCGCGAAACCGGAAAGGAAGCCCACCTGCCACGCGCTCGCCACCACGTGCACCAGCAGCGCCGGCACCAGCACCGCCAGGCCCCATGGACAGGCGCGCACCGGACACGCCGCGATCCGCTTGCGTCGGCGGTAGAGCAGATAGGCGCTGATGGGCAGCACCAGCCAGCCGTGGCTGTAGTATCCCCCGGCCTGGTCCCAACGGATCATCATCCAGCGGAAGGTCCACCAGAAGGCGATGCCCACCAGCAGCAGTGCCGCGCCAATCAGCACGACGCGGCGCCTGCCAGGCCCGGCGGAGCCGGCGGTGGGCGATTCATCCATCGGTGGCCTCCGTCTGGCGGGGTCGGGCGGCCCCCTCGGCCGCCGGGGGCGGGAGTATCTCCAGGTCGCGGTAGCGTCCGGGATCGCCGCTGAGGCCGCGTTCGGCGGCACGGATTATGTTGTACATCTCGCGGGCGGTCACATAGTGGAGCCGGCGCCGGGCCTTCGGCCCGCACAGGCGGTCAAGCGCGCGGTGCATCCGTCGCATCGGCTCGCCCAGCAGTGCGGGCCAGTTCTCCTCGTCGCAGCCGTGCGTGTGCACCTTGATGAAGATCCATTCGGGCCGTCCGGCCACGCCGACACGCGTGTGCAGCCAGAGCCGCACCCGCCACGGCGTGGGCGGTGCGCCGCCGGCCAGGTTGCCGTTCTCCACCCGGGGAAACAGGCCCAGCCGCCCCCCGGGCCAGCGTATGCCGAGCGGGCCCTGGACGATCATCAAATCGCCCTGGGGCTCGCCGCCCACGCGCACCTCCTGGCCGTCGTCGTGGGACTTCGGCCGCAGGGGGTCATCGGTGGCGTAGTAGATGGAGTTGATCCGGCGTGTCTGGGTGGGCGAGGGGGCCGAGGGCAAGGTGAAATCCGCGTAGCAGCCGCACTTCCGCAGCACGATCAGCTCGTTGTTCACACCGCACCAGCGGCCGTCGGGGCGCGAGTTGTCCAGCGCCCAGTTGCCATGCACGAACCCGAACCGCGGGCCGCCCTGCTCGGCGTGCTCGCCCAGGTAACCGTGGGAGCGCAACTGCCTCACGAACCGGCGAAGGGTTCTGCGCAGCCCCTCCTCGGTGGCCTCGTCGTGGTGCAGGTGGACCTCCACCTCGGCCAGGCCGGCCTCCACCAGCGGAGCCAGAGCTTCCAGATTGTCCGTCCGATACTGCTCGGCGGGGTAGAAGAGGGTGTGCCGCGGCGGGAGGGCGTCGCTGTCCCGGAAAGGTTCTGCCAGCTCGGGGAAGCGCTCGGTCCACTGCCGGATGCGGCGCAACTGGTCCGGCGGCGCGGCTTCGCCGAGAGCCGGCTCGAAGTGGTCCGCCAGGCAGAACATCACGTGCACGGTGCCGTCGGCGCGCGGCCGGCTGCGGCGTCCCGCCCAGTCGCCCTGCAGATAGGCGGGCAGCCACAGCGAGACGTTGGCACGGCGGGCCCTGTGCAGCAAGACCGCCAGACAGCCCACGGCGGCCAGGCAGGCCACCGCGAGCAGGGCCCGCAGAATGCTCATCGCTCGTCCCTCGTGGTCAACGGCCGGCGGCCCGCCTTGCGCCACGTGGTCTTCTGGGCGCGCACGAGCCCGCGCAACAGCCCGAGGGCAAGGGCCAGGTTCACGGCCAGGAAGTACCAGGCAGCGCCCAGGGGGCCCGATCGCAGCCGGGTCAGCCGAAGCAGTCCACCCATGGTCGCCGCCGCGTAGAAAGCCAACTGCACCACCAGCACAAGCTGCCAGCCCGGCCTCGCGGCCAGCAGGAAGCTCGCCACCAGGGCGGCCGCGAGCAGGAAAGGCGTCATCCACCGGAAAACCTTGTGCGACCAGAACGAGAATGCCACGAAGCCGCGCCACGGCATGAGCAAGCCGGCGCAGTGGCGCAGCGCCTGCAGGTTGCCCGCGCCGATGCGCATCTTGCGCCTCAACTCCTCGGTCAGGGACGCGGACGGCTCCTCGGTGGCTACCGCCTCCGGGTCGTAGACCACGCGGTGCCCCTGCCGGCGCACCTTCATCGGGATGACGAAATCCTCGGTGATCAGTCCGTCCGGCACCTCGGGCCACAGGTCGCGCCGCAGGGCATAGATCGCCCCGTTTGCGCCCAGTACGGCGTTCAGCCGGTTCTCCAGGGTCTTCAGGATGACCTCGTAGCGCCAGTAGACGCCTTCCTCGCCCAGCTCGCCGTCCTCAGACAGGAACTTCAGCTCCCCACAGACGGCACCCACGTCGGGCTCGTCAAAGTGACGCACCAGCCTGGCCACCGCGTCGGGTTCCAGGATGGTGTTGGCGTCGCAGAAGACCAGTATCTCGCCCGAGCTGCGTTCGATGCAGTCCTTCATCACCGGCAGCTTGCCGCGCCGGTAGGGGAACTCGATCACGCGGATGCCTTCGCGCTCGTAATGCCGGGCGGTGCGGACGGTGTTGTCGCGGGAGCCATCCGAGCCGACGATCACCTCCAGCCGGCCGGCGGGGTAGTTCAGTGCCAGGCAATGGCTCAGAGTGCGGCCTATGTAGTCCTCCTCGTCGTAGGCGGCGATGATGATGCTGACGGCGGGCACGCGTTCGCTTTTGATGCGGCGCTCACGGCGGCTGAACAGGTAATACAGGTCGCGCAGAGTCTGCACCGCGGAGGCGAGGCAGAACAGGACAACCGGGTAGAGCAGGTAGCTGTAGACGGGAACACCGAGCCCTACCAGCACCACCCAGGCCGCAGCAGTCATCGTTGCCTCCTCACGTTGTGTGGGCCGCGTGGGCGGGCTCTTTCAGGCCCGGGCTCAGGGAGCATGCCCGTGAAGTCGCACGGCTATCACCCGCGCCCGCCTTTTCCGTTCGGTCTTGCCTTGCCGTACTTGCGACGGCTGTACCCATAGTAATAGCTGGGCGGTATGCCGAAAAACCGATAGATGAAATCGGGAACGTGGTGCTGCCGGTGCGTCAGCGCGCAGCCCAGCACCTGCGCCCCGGAGCCGCTCAGCTCCTCGGCGGCCCGCTTGACCGCCTCCCGCGGCGTCTGCTCCAGCCGGGCCACCAGCAGGACGCCTTCGCTGCTCTTGCCGAAGATGGCTGCGTGGCTGGCGGCGATGACCGGCGGCGTGTCCACCAGCACGTAAGCATAATGGCCGGCCAGCTTGCGTAGCAAATCCCCGCACCGCCGCACCAGCAGGCCATCGGAGGAATGCTCCGGCGCCACGGGCCGGGCAGGGATGATGTCCACTCCGGGCATGACCGTCTCGTAGACGTTCCCGTCCAGCTCCAGGTCGTTCTCCAGAACGTCGTTCAGCCCGGTGTCGGCCTCCACGTTGGCCACCAGGTGAAGCCCGGGGGCCGCCAGGTCGCCGTCCACCACCACCACCCGGTCTTCGGCCACTTCGCCCAGGGCCACGGCCAGGTTCAGGGCGACGGTGGTCTTGCCTTCCTCGCGTGTGGCCGACGAGATGGTCAACACTCTCGGGGGCTGGCCGTTGTTCAGCGCCAGCAGACGTGCGCGCAGGGAACGGAACTGGGTGGCCGCCTCAGCGCCCCGGTCCACGTGCATGACCACCGAGTCCTCCGGCGTGCCGGCGTGCCCCGTGACGCGCTGGATGCCGGCCGTTTCGCTGTCAGCGGGCGTTGGGGCCTCCTGTTCGGATCGGGGGGCATCGGGGGATAGCTCTCCGCCGGCCCCGGCTTTGTCCATGGCGCGTGAGAACTTGCCTTCTTCGGGCATGTCTTGTTCACCTCTTGAGCGACATTCCGGGCGGCGCCCGGCATCAACCGGTCAGCTTGCCCAGGAATCTGGTCAGCAGGCTGCCCACTGTCTTCAGCACGCGGACAGGCTGGTCGGGCTGAAGCGTATCCCACACGTATATGCCGATCCCGATCACTGCCAGCAGCCCGACCACGGAGGTGGTCACTGCCAGCAGGCGGCGGCGCCGTTGCGCCCTGGCGCGGGCCGTCGGAATGTGGGCGATGCTGGCCAGGACGGGCATCTCCAGGAACCCGGCGGCGTCTTCCATGCTTCGGAACGAATGGTCGCAGTACTCGAGCACGCCGGTCGCGGAGACGCCGGCCACCAGCCCGGCCACCAGGCAGGCCAGGGCTATCTTCCAACTGTCCGGCCGGATGGGTATGGCCGGCACCAGCGCTCGCGTGTGGACCTCCACGTGACGTCCGTATTCCTCGTCAGCGACGGCCAGGTTGATGCGCTCCCGGTTCAGGCTGCTGCTCCACTGGCTGTAGAGCTGGGAGTACTCCTGCTGTTTGCGCACGAGCTGGCGGTAGTCCTGTTCCTCGTCGGCGACCTTCTCCAACTCACCCTGTGCGGCGGCGATCTGTGCATCCACTGTGGCGAGGGCCGCCTGATGCGCCCGGACCTCCTGTTTGAGGCTCAGCCGCTGGGTTACGCGCTCCTGGTAGACGGGGTTGATGATCTCCTTCTCGGTGCCTTCCAGCCGCTCGGGGGTTTCGGCGAGTTCCCCTTTCAGCGAGGCAATGTCACGGCGCAGTTTCACCACGTCCGGGTGTTCCTCGGTGTACTCGTTTAGCATGCGCTCCAGCGCCCTCTCCCTTGCGGCGATGCTGTCCTCCAGCTCGGCCACCCGCGGGTTGCGGCCAGTGGTGACCTCCGACTTCACCAGCAGGGGCAGCTCCTCCAGCTGCTTCTCGACCTCTTCCAGGCTTTGAGTGGCCTCCCGAAGCTGCCGCTCTCGCGCTGCTTTCTCGATGCGCAACGACAGCAGCCGGCTCTGTATGCCGCTTCTGACCTCCGGCAGGTCGGCGTAGTGCTCCTGGCGGTACTCGTCCAGTTGCTCCTCTACCTCGTGCAGCTTTGCCAGGTAATCGTTTTCCTCTTCTGTGAAGAAGTCCACGGCGTGCTGGCCGTGCCTGCGGCGCAGTTCGACGCTGCGCTCGACGTATGTGTCGGCGACGGCGTTGGCGATCTGCTGGGCCACCTCCGGCTGCCGATGCAGCACCTGTATGGCGATCAGATACTGCCCCCGGCCGCGGCCCTGGGCTCGGAGCTGGATGGCGTCGCGCAGTTCCTGGTGCTTCTCCTGCCATTCGGTGGGCGTATCCAGGTCCACGTCCTGCTTTGTCTTGATCAGGACGCGGTCCAGGATGGTGGGCGTGAGTATCTCGGCCCGGAACACTTCCAGGGGGATGCTGGGTATCTCGTGGGAGACCAGCGAAGACGGCGCGCTGCGCAGAACCGACAGGTCCTTGCGCAGCACCCATGCCTCGGCCAGGTATTTCGGCGGGATAAGCTCCCGCAACGGCCCCACCATCAGCGCGCCGGCCAGCAACCCCAGCACCAGGGGGACCAGCAAGGCCCACTTCCTACGGAAAGCCGTGCGCAGGTAATCGCGAACCGTCTTGTGGTCAGTGGTCATCGTTCAGGCTTCTCTCCCACAGACAAAGCTAACGACTGCACGATGTTGGTGCGTCGTCAGGATGTCGAGCTATCACATTGCTTGACGGCATCTTCCGCCGGCTCTGTGCCCACAGCCGCGGGCGCAACTGGCCGGTGTTCGGGCTGCAGCTCCTCGGCGGGCTCCTCAAAGGCGCCGGCCGGCACGTGCACGGTTCCGCCACAGCTCGGGCAGAGACCGGACTTCCCCGCCTCCTCAGCGCGGGCCGTTAGTATTTTACCACACCGAGGGCAGTTCAGGGCAGCAATATCTCGCCCCGCTGCGGTTGGCTCGTCCGGCGCATCCGGTGGCGCCTGCGCACCGGATGGAGGCGCCAGATGGGGATCCAGCCGCCCGGCCGCCCTCAGCAGCGCCCAAAGCTCCGCGTGCAGACGGCGCAACGCCCTCGCCACCTGGGGCCCTTCGGCGCCGGTGGCGCAGGCCAGCCCCAGGCTCCTTCTCCTGAGCTTGAGCGTGCAGTTCCGGTCGCCGCGCCGGATGTAGGCCCGGCCCCGCACCCACTCATAGCCAAGCTGCGGCGCTGCCTCCTCGACAGTTTCCCGCCAGGCCGAACCACAGCCCGACATGTCCACGATCAGAGCGGCGTAGTTCCTGCGTGCCGTCTGAGCAAGCGTCACACTGACCGGGGTGTCCCCGAGCGCGTAACGGGCGAAGCTGGACCAGGGCCCTTCCCGGCTGAAACTCGGCCCCAGTCTGCCCGCCCCGACAGCGTCCGCCAGCGCCTCGGCGGTGTCGAAGGTGGGCGTTCCGTTCGTTTTCTCGGCCCCTTCTGGTTCGGCGGGTTGCGCTTCTTGCTCCTGCGGGGCGGCCGTCGGTTCCGGATCGGAGGGCTCAGCGTCTCGATCCATGTAGTAGCCTTCGATGTCGGCTATGGTGGCCGTGACTGTCTGGAGGCTGACGGTCGGCTCGTCCTGCACGTAGGCCTGCAGCAGCGCCTGGTCGCAGATGACGTTGACCAGCCGCGGAATGCCTTCAGACGCCGCGCAGACAGCCTGTTTGGCCTCCGGGCCGAACAGCTCGCGATCCCCGGCGCCGGCCAGTCCCAGCCGGTGGTCAATGTAGGCGTGCACGTCCTGGTCCGCCAGACGCCCCAGGTGGAACTTGACGGCGATGCGCTGGTCCAGGGCGCGCAACTGGTCGGTGCCGATGGCCCGGCGCAGCTCCGGCTGCCCAACCAGGATGATCTGCAGCAGCTTCTCGGTGGAGGTCTCCAGGTTGCCCAGCAGGCGGACTTCCTCCAGGGCCTCGACGGACAGGTCCTGGGCCTCGTCCAGTATCAGCACGGGCGTCTCGCGGCCGGCGTGGCAGCGCAGCAGGAATTGCTTCAGCGCGTGCAGAAGGTCCGCCTTCGACTCCCCCGGCTTCTCGATGCCGAACTCCGCCAGCACGGCCCGCAACAGGTCCTCCGGCGTCAGCAGCGTGTGGACCAGCATGGCGGGGCGGATGCCCTCCCCCAGCCGCTGTAGGGCGGCTCGGCACAGCATGGTCTTGCCGGAGCCGACCTCGCCGGAGACCAGCGCAAACCCCTTGTGCTGGCGAATGGTGTAGAGCAGGATGGCCAGCGCCTCCCGATGCTTGGCGCTGGGGTAGTAGAAGCGCGGGTCGGGCGCCGTGCTGAAGGGGAACTGCTCCAGGCCGAAGTGCTCCAGGTACATCGAGTCCCACCTAATCTATGGACTCCGCCATGCTCAACACCCCCAGCACACCCCGGAAGGGGAACAGCAGGTTGTTCATCTGGTAGCCGATCCAGGCCAGCACGTTCGGGGGGACATAGACCACGTCATCCTCCGCCAGGGAGACATCCTGGCGCGAGTTGCCCTCGAAGACCAGCTCGTCCAGGTCCACCCAGTAGACCTCCGGCTCTCGTGGGTCGCCGCGGATGACCCTCACCCGGCTGCGGGCCGCCCGCCATGTGATGCCACCGGCCTGTCCAACGGCGTCGGAGACCTTCTGGTAGCCCGTGTACGGCTGCGTGCCTTCAGAGCGCACCTCGCCGTAGACGTAGATGTGCTTGCTGCGGTAGGCGGCCACCGAGACCAGTATGTCCGGCTCCTTGTAGAAGCGGCTGTACTCCTCCTCCAGTTCCTGCTGTATCTCCAGCGGCGTCAGACCGGCCACCTCCACCTCGCCAACGTGGGCAAGGGTCACTTTGCCGTCCTGGCGCACCTGGACGGTGCGTGTCAGCTCCGGTTCGTTGAAGATCTCCACCTCGATGGAGTCCGGCGGATCCACCACGTAGCTGGCATTCGGCGGGCTCTTGGTGACGGCGTCCAGCGAAGTGAGCCGTTTGTTGATCTGCAGGACCCTCTCCGAGGCGCATCCGCCGGCCAACGTAAGCACCAGCACGGCCAGGGCCACAACGGCTGTCCTTGACTTCATCTTTCCTAATCCCCTCAAGATGGTGGAAGCGTAGCAGGGGCGCCCGGCCTGCGCCCGACGGAACCAGCCGTAGTGCAAAGCACGTACCGCCTACCGTCGTCGGTGCCGGCCCGCCTCCATCACTTCACCAACGGGCCGACGGCCGCCCGCGCGGTGCCCGATGCGCAACCCGGGCCGGCGAAGTGGCCTGTCGCTGGGATCCTTACAATAGGCCGGAGTGTCCAGTTTCCTGAACACCCCTGTGTTGAGAATCCGACAATCAGGGGGCTGCGCGAAGGTGACAGGGAGAGCAGGCGGCAGGCGGACGGAAGGCTGAGTAGGCGCCGTCGGACCCTAATGTCGGCGGCGGGACCAGGCCAGGAGCCCCGCCAGCGCCGTCCCCAGCAGCGCCAGAGTTCCCGGCTCCGGGGCACTGGCCTCGGCGTCGTGCGAAAACGGCGCGAACGTCCACTTCTCGTGGCTGTTGTGTGCGAGGCCGACCAGATCCATGTGCAGCGAGAAGCCCCCGTGATGCGGCGAGTAGTTTACGTTGAGGTAGTGGACGTCTCCGCTGTCCGACTCCCATGTGCTCGGATCGTCCGGATCGAACGTGTCGTTGTGGTCCAGAACGGTCTCGCCCGCCCCGTTGACGGGATCCACCTGGAGCGCCGGCAGCGATACCGGCCAGAAGTAGGTGGGATAGATCCCATGCTCCGGGTAGTTGGCGTCGTCGTAGAGCCCGAAGTCGTCCGGGTCACCGAACAGCGCGTTCGAACTGTCCAGGTCCACCGGCCCAAAGCCCGTCAGCGGGTTGTTGTCGTTCGGATTGGTCAGGACCGGCGTGATGTGCACGGTGGCTGCGGGGTCCCACTGGTGCGAGGGGACGGCAATGAGCAAGCTCAGGTTGTCAATGACGGTCACCCACTGCGGCGTGGTCGCCCCCACCACCCACAGCTCGAACGGATCGGTGGGCGCCTCCCAGGACTCGGTGCTGGTGTTGTACGTGCTACCGGGCGAATAGAGCTGCAGCGCCGGAACCGCCAGCGTGGGTGATGCGGCGACGCATAGCAGGACGCCGAGTACTGCCAGTCGTCGAACAGCCACCCTCATCTGCACTTCACCCGCACCTAAGGCCCCGTTGCCAGTACACGCCGTACGTCAATGCGTCGCAAACAGCGTACCCGCGGCTGCGGCCCTTTGTGAGTGTGCGGCGGACGCGCTTAAGTTACTAAGCAGCAAGCCGTTATGCAGAGCGCGGAAGCGGCAGACAGCGGCCGGCCCCATGGACCCGTGTTGACGCAGCCCAACACCCTGGCTCGCCCCAGTGGGGCTTGCTCTACACAGGGCGCCTTCCCTGGCGAAGGCAAGCCTGCGGTCTCGAGGGTCCGCCCCGGCCTGCTGGTGGGGTGCGCGCGGTATGAGGCGGGGCGGGGCACAGGGCAAGCTGCTGCGGCCCGCGTGTTGACGAGGCGAGACACTGGTGTCCACTTTCTCGGACACCTTGCGGCGTCGGCGGGCCTCGGCTCCGCCCAGAGTGCTCCAGAGGCGCCTGCAATGGCGGCCCGGACGGACGGGCCCGAGGCACGTGCTTTGCTGCGATGTGAGGCACGTTGCGGCCTTGTGCTGCGGCGAGCGGCGACAAAGCGAGCGAAGAGGTGAGTCCGGTTGGCCTACACGGCGCTGCTGGTCTATACGGCCATCCTGTTTGTCCGGCCACAGGAATGGCTCGTCTGGATGCGGGGGTTCCCCGTGTTGGACGTGGTCGTGGGGGTGGCGGTGGTGGCCTGGGTGGCCGGGGCCGCCGCCAGACGGTGGCGCCCGAACGATGCTCCCCAGAACTGGCTGATGCTCGGCCTTCTGGTGGCCGTGGTCATGAGCCACGTGCGCCACACATACTTCGCGGCCACCATAGCCTCCTTCCAGAGCTTCGGCAAGGTGGTGCTCCTCTACCTTCTGGTGGCCAGCCTGATCAGCTCCGTTCGCCGGGCGCGGGTGCTGATCCTGGTGATGATCGCGGGCTGCCTGGTGATGTCGGCGCACGGCATCGTGCAGGCGCACACGGGCGTCGGGTTCGGCGGCTCCCTGCCGGTCGTGCGGGGCGGCGTAGTGCGCGTGCGGGGGTTCGGCATCTTTCACGACCCGAACGATCTGTCGCTGATGCTGGTGACCATCCTGCCGTTTCTTTTCAGCGCCGTGCTGAGGCGCGGGCAGGCGCCGCCGGTTCGCGCGCTGAGCCTGGCCGCCATCGCGCCGATCCTCTACTGCATATACCTGACCAACTCGCGGGGGGGATGGCTGGCGCTGGGTGTGATGGCCCTGGTCTACGCGCTGGTAAACTTTCGCAGCAAGAAAGTCGCCGTGGCCGTCGCCGTGGTGGCCGTGGTGGGCCTGGTGGCGTTGGGACCGTCGCGGATCAGGAACATATCGGCGGAGGAAGGGGCTGCCCACGGGCGGATCATCGCCTGGGGGCAGGGCAACCGCATGCTGAAACGCTGGCCCGTGTTCGGCGCAGGCAAGGGACGGTTCACGGAGTTCTCCGGAACCGGACTCGTCGCGCACAACTCCTTCGTCCACTGCTGGGCGGAGCTGGGCCTGTTCGGCTACTTCTTCTGGCTGGGGCTGGTGATGGCCACGCTCAAGGACGGATGGGCCCTGACGAAGGGCGAAACGGAGGAGGACGACGAGGTCGCTCAGCTACGGCGGATGGGTGGGGCGCTGGTTCCCGCGCTGGTCGGCTTCCTTTCGGCCGCGTTCTTCCTGAGCCGGACATACCTGTTGCCGCTCTACATCATGTTCAGCCTCGCAGCCGCCCTGCGCACCATCCACGAGCGCGACGGGCGAGAGCTGGCCGGGGCCTTTCACCTGTCGGACAGCAAGTACGTGCTGGCGGCCGAGCTTGCCAGCATCCCCGCGCTCTACCTGTTGATACGACTGATCGGATGATCCTGCAACGCACAGAAGCCGCAGCACGAAGGCGCCGTCGCACGCTGTGGGCGGTGGCGCTGGTGGGCTACAGCGTCTTGCTGACCGCCGCCTCTCTGGCCCCCGTCGGCAAGCAGTCGCCGCTGGCGGCCACAGAGTCCGGACGCACCCTGAGCAACCTGCTGCACGTGCCGGCCTATGCGGTTCTGACCTGGCTGTGGGTCTGCTCGTTGCGTGCCGCCGGGCGGGGGGGGGTGCTCTCAGTGGCT
>JAWOCH010000152.1:0-3886 GCA_046483865.1 Candidatus Brocadiia bacterium
CACGTAGGTAACGCGGACGGCACCCACCGGGCAGAGCTGCTCGCACAAGCCACAACCGGTGCATCTGGATCGCTCCACCACGGCGTAGCGGTCCGGCGGGCCGGCCGTGTCCAGATCGGCTATGCGCCCTTGCACAGCGCTGACCTGCTCCAGCAGGTCGGTCACCTTCTGCTTGAGGCCGCCGAGGTCTCCGTCGGACCTTCTATGCCGGTTTCTCCGGTGCATCTCGCACTCGCTCTCTGTCGCCCTGTGCCCGCCGCTGGCGTGGTCGGCAACGGCGCTCGGTCTACGATTCCTGCTCGACGGTTCCGTTCCGGAGGTACTCCTCCATGCACTGCTCGCAGGTCTTGTCAGCGGTGCCTTCGCGGATGAACCGGCGGAATTCCTCCAGCCAGCTCTCGCCTTGCTCCCGGCGCCGCCCGACGAAGGCGAGGAAGCACACGAGCCGGTCCAGGGCGTCCCGGTCCACCTCATGCTCCATGCCGCACGCGATCGAGTCCGCACGCTCCGGCTCCAGACCCAGCACAGTGCTCAGGAAGTCCTCAATGACCCGGTGTCGCAGGACGATCCTGCCGGCCGTTCGGCGCCCCTCCGGAGACAGAGTCACCGGCTCGTAGGGCTCGTAGTTGACCAGCCCTTTCTCGGACAGCCTCCTCAACGCAGTTGTCACGGCCGACTTCGCCACGTCGAGGGCTGCCGAGATGTCGCGCACCCGGGCGAAGCGCCGCTCCTGCTCCAGGCGGTAGACGGCCTCGAGGTAATCCTCAAGGGTTGCGCTCAGCCCCTGGCTCATCGGCGAATCCTCCCCCTTGATCCTGTCAAGAAGGCCCATTATACTACGCCGTGAACATAGTTCAAGTGCACTAACGTTTCGGACCCATCGGCCTTCTCATAAGCATTAACAGGGTTCCCATCTTGAGTGCAGAACACAGTTTCACCGGCCAGGCCGTGGTGGCGTGCGGCACGTTGCGGGGCGAGCTGGAGGCACTTCAGGATGACGGCTTCCTTGACGCCGAGGCCCTCCTGTTCACCGCCCCCGGCCTGCACGAGCGGCCCAGGGAGCTGGAGGCCCAACTGGTGAAGCAGCTTGCCCGGGCCAGAGACGAGGCCGATGAGACCATCGTGGTCTATGGAGCCAGGTGCTACGTGGACTACAGCGATCCAACCCGCGCCGTGGATGCCCTGATCAAGGAGCAGGGACCGGGCTCCGTGCGGGTCGCTGCGTCGAACTGCGTGGACATGCTGGCCGATGCGGACCGGCGCGAGCAGATTGCCGACGGCGACAGCATCTACTTGCTGACGCCCGGCTGGGTGCGTTACTGGCGGCACATCTTCCGCGACTGGGATGCAGGCAAGGCGAACGAGACGTTCCCGCAGAACGACCGGGTCGTGGTCCTGGACGGCCTCGGCTTCTTCCAGCGGCGGGCGGCAGAAAGGCCCGAGGAGATCCTGGCGTTCTCCGACTGGATGAAGATTCCCATCGTGGCCGAGACCGTCTCGCTGGACCGGCTGCGTAGACTGCTTCTGGAGGCCGGACAGCAGGTCGCGTAGGTTGCTTCGCGCCACGCCCCGCCATACGACCCGCCGAAGCCGGACGGCGCTCTGCCGCGTACGGCTCTGCCGAACAATGACAAAGGGAGATGTCAACATGCCCTGGGTGAACGAGGAAATGTGCGTAGGTTGTGGCATATGCGTGGAGGAATGCCCCGTCGGGGCAGTCGCCATGCCGGATGACACGGCGCAGATCCACGAGCAAGAGTGCATCCGCTGCGGCAGGTGTCACGATGTCTGCCCGCAGGACGCCGTGCGGCACGACGGCGAGCGCATACCCGAAGAGATCGAGGCCAACCTGGACTGGGCCCGCGGCCTGTTGGAGCATTTCGACACCGGCGAGGAAAAACGCGGCCTGATCGGGCGGATGGAACGCTACTTCGTCAAGGAGAGGAAGGTCGCCGAGCAGACCATCGAGCAGCTATCGGCGATGCGCGGGGAGTTCTGATGCGCGAGCCTCCTGCAGCCGGCGATCGCCCCGACCCCGGCACAAAGATGAGTGGCGAAGTGTTCGACAGACTGGCGGAGCGCTACGACGCGTGGTTCGCGGAGCCCCCGGGGGCCGACATCTTCCGCTCCGAGGTGCAGTGCGTGGTGCGGCTGATGCCCGAGGACCGGGCCGGATGGGTGGAGGTCGGCGTCGGCAGCGGCCGCTTCGCCCGGGCGCTGGGCATCCCGGAAGGGGTTGATCCGTCGGAGCCGTTGCTGGAGATGGCCGCCGCGCGCGGCGTCCGTGCGGTGCGGGCAGTTGCCGAAGCACTGCCCTACGCGGACGACTCCCTGGACGGCGTCCTGCTGGTGGTGACGATATGCTTCCTGGACCGGCCGGAGCGGGCCATGCGGGAGTTCGCCCGCGTGCTTCGGCCGGACGGCCGGCTGCTGGTCGGTTTCGTGCCCGCCGACAGCGCCTGGGGCCAGCACTACAAGCGGAGCGCGCAGCAAGGGCACCCCTTCTACTCGGTGGCCCGATTCTACACCTGCGAGGAAGTGCGGCAGACGGCCGCCGCGGCGGGGTTCCGGCTGGTCGGCGCCGCCAGCACCCTACCCGCAGGTCCCGAGGAGGCACCGGCCCGGCCGACCGTTCTGGACGGCATAGACCCGGACTGCGGATTCGTCGCCATGATGTTCGCCGCGGGGGACGAGCCCGTCTAACCGGAAGTCGGCAACTCACCGAAGCGCACCATCGCGGATGAGCGGCCACGGCCCGGGGCGGCCGTGCTACACGCCATACGCTTCCTGACGGTCAGCCCCCTTCCCACCGACGCGGTCCATCCCCGCCGGCCGAGCCTTGGCAGGTCGCCTCAGGCACGGTAAAGTTATGGTACGGCCGCGGCACACTCCGGCGCCGGCCGGAGCCTGTAGAATGAGGCAGCCGGCGCAATGACCCTCATGCAGGACCACCACCATGCGCGAACAGCGACCACTGATCGGCATCAGCATGGGCGACCCCGCCGGGATCGGCCCGGAAGTCACCGTCAGGAGCCTGCTCCTGGAGGAGATCTACGAGCTGTGCCGGCCGCTGGTGGTGGGCGACCTGGACGTGATCAGCGAGGCCGTCACCTTCTCGGGCCTGTCGCTGAGGACGCGCGCCGTCCGCGACCCGGCAGCAGGGGCATACGAGCACGGCACGGTGGACGTGCTGGACCTGGACAACGTGGATGTGGACCGGCTCGAGTATGGGAAGGTCTCGGCGGCGGGCGGGCGCGCGTGCTTCCAGTACATCGCGAAGGTCATCGAGCTGGCCATGGCCGACCGGCTCGCGGCCACCACCACCGGCCCCATCCACAAGGAGGCCCTGCGCGCGGCCGACATTCACTACCCCGGCCACACGGAGATCTACGCCGACCTGACCGGAACGCAGGATTTCGCCATGATGCTGGCGGACGGGGAGTTCCGCGTCGTCCACGTCTCCACCCACGTGGCCCTGCGCGAGGCCTGCGATCTGGTGACGGAAGAGCGCGTCTACAAGGTCATCAGACTCGGCGACCGGGCACTGCGCCGGCTCGGCATCGCGGCGCCCCGCATAGCCGTCTGCGGCCTGAACCCCCACTGCGGAGAAGGGGGCCTGTTCGGCAACGAAGAGGCGGACCAGATCGCCCCGGCCGTTGAGAGAGCCCGCGAGGAGGGCCTGGACGTTGATGGGCCGATCCCGCCCGACACCGTCTTCCCGAAGATGAAGGGCGGCCTGTATGACCTCGTGGTCGCGATGTACCACGACCAGGGGCACATCGCCACGAAGCTGCTGGGTTTCACCTACGAAGCCGAGAGCGACACGTGGCTTTCCGTCTCGGGGGTCAACGTTACACTCGGACTGCCCATCATCCGCACGTCGGTT
>JAWOCH010000159.1:0-15289 GCA_046483865.1 Candidatus Brocadiia bacterium
CGAAGTGCCGACAGGCCGCCGCCGCGTTCTGCTATCCCTACACACCGGCGGACCTGTCGCGGACGTTGAAGGCACTGGGTGCGGTGTGGCGGCGCGAGCCGATCGGTCTGAGCGGCAGGGGCCGCCCGCTCCTGCGGCTCCGCGCCGGCGTTGCGCAAGGGCCCGGCGCCTATATCGCCGCCCGCCAACACGCCGGCGAAAGCCCTGGCTCCTGGGTGCTGGACGGTCTGCTGCGCGCCGTGGCGGAGGGAGGTCTGCCGGACATCCAGTGGTGGGTGGTGCCGATGGTGGACCTGGACGGAGTTCTGGCCGGCGACTATGGCAAGGACGCCCTGCCCTGGGACTTCAACCGCGCCTGGTCGCACAAGCCGATGCGGCCGGAAGTGCTCGCCATGCAGCACGACCTGCTCCGATTTGCCGCGGCGGCAGAGCCGCGGCTGGTTCTGGATCTGCACGCTCCGGGCGGCGGCGACACAGGGCTCTACCACTTCCTGTGCCGCGATGGCCGGCCGGACGAGCAGCGGAAGACGGGCGAGAGCTTCACTCCCCTGCTGGCAGAGCAGTTCCCCGACCTTGCGGAGGAAGACCTGGGCCGCGTGCCGGACTACGCGTCCCGCTGGGATGCCAACCATACGCTGACCAACTGGGCATGGGATGCGCTGGGCGGAACCCTGGCGACCACCATCGAAACGACCTACCAAGGGCTGAGTGAAGGGGACTTGCTGGAGCCCGAGGACTACCGGGAAGTCGGCCGTCGCGTGGCACGCGCCGCCGCTGCCTATGTCACCAGCCGCGGATGATGTCGCCCATCGTCGCTTCGCCACGGCGCCTGCCGGACAGGGCGCTGTGCAGACCGAGCAGGATGAGCACCGCCCCTCCCAGCAACCACCAGCCATCCGGGCGCGGCTCCAGGAAGCCTGCGAACCCCCACAGCGAACCGAACAACAGACCCAGGTACCAGAGCCCCCCGGCCAGCGCCGCGGGCAACTGGGCCAGGCACTTCAGCCACAGGGCCATCATGAAGCCCACCGTCACGGCTCCGCCGAGCAGCGCAAGCCCAAGATCCGCCGGAGCGATGTCGAACAGCCCAACGCGCATGCCCAGCGAAGTGGCCAGCAGGAACAGAGCGCCGATACCGGTGGTCAGCGCTGCCACGGGCAACGCCCGCTCCTGGCGCATGAGCGGGCGGGCCACCAGGAAGAAGACAGCCCAGCACGCAGCCGCCGCCAGCCCCAGCACCGTGCCGCGCAGTTGCACACCGGACCCCTCGCCCGGGCCGATCAGCATGATGCAGCCCACGAAACCCAGCAGCAGGCCCACCATCGTGCGTCCGTCGGCCCTCTCCTTCGTCAGCGCGCTGAAGACCGCCATGATGACCGGCGCGGCGTAGAAAGCCAGGTGTGCGCGTGAGGGCGCAGCGGCCTGCAGCGAGAGCGCCCGCAGTATCCAGAACCCGTATCCGCCGGACGCGGCAAGCACGAGAAACTGCGTCTCCCGGCGGTTGAACAGGCGCATCTCCGCCAGCCGTCCCGTCAGAAACAGCACCAGCACCAGCGCCAGGGCCCCGCCCAACAGGAAGTAGAAGCCCAGCACCATGTAGGGGGGCGCCGCCTGGCCGGCGCGGATGCGTTCCACCAGGCGGAAGTGAGGGCTCCACAGAAGAGCCGCCAGCACTCCGAGCGCGATTGCCGCCTTTCGCGAGCGATACATTCCGGCCCCTCTGGAACAGGGATTCTGCGCCCACCGGTGGCCGTCGGAGCCACCTTTGTAATCCATCGCCTCCGCTCCGTCAAGCACGGTGAAGCGGCTCTGCCGGCAGCTCATCCCCTTCGTCAGGCCGATCCGACTGAGCCATCTGCGCCGCTGACAGGCTCGTCTGCTTGACGGCCAAGGGGGGTGCCGATAGAATCGTAAGTCGCGGCGGCTTCTGACCCGACGGCGGGTGTGGTCCTCGGGCGCAGCCTACTGAACGGACAGGCTTCAGGGACGGTCGCGTTGTCGGCTGCAGTCAGTCGCTCCTGTTTGCCCGGCTATCCGGGTGGGCAGATGCCATCGCACGACGGGGGCCGACTGGAAGGACGGGGGATGCTGGCCATGCGCATGACCTTCCTCCCCCCCTCCGCCGATGTGGGTCGGCCTGTCGCCGAGGCAGTACTTGCCGCCGCGCAACAGGCAGAGCGGGCCGTAATCCGGCGCAAGCGAAAGGGCACAGAAGAGTGGATGTCGAGATCGCAGGACGGCACGTCGAGGTGACCGAAGCGATGGAAAACCACGTGCGGCAGCACATCGAGAAGCTGCCCAGGTACGATGACAAGATCCAGTACATAACTGTCACGCTGGACGCCGACGCGTCCGATCACGTGGTGGAGATCATCGCCAAGTGTCACCGGGCCGATCTGGTAGCTGAGGCCCGGCACCACGAGATGTATCCGTGCATCGACGAAGCATTCGCGCGCATAACGCGCCAGATCAGGCGCCACCATGAGAAAGTGGTAAGCCACAAACCGAGGGACACGCGCCAGACCGGCACAATGTGAGCGCCGGCGGAACCCCGCAGCGGCGGCAACCGACCAACTCCCGCAAGCACGGAGCTGCCTATGCCCCTGGCAGACTACCTGAGCACCAAGGCGATCTGCATGCACCTGGAGCCGGAGGAGCGCGACGGCGCCGTGCGCAGGATGCTGGAGAGACTGGTCGAGGGTGAGATCATGCCCGGCCAGTTGCTGGACGGCGCCCTGAAGGCGATCCTGGACCGGGAAAGCCTGGGCAGCACGGCCATCGGGCGCGGCATCGCCGTCCCTCACGCGCGTCTGGAGGAACTGGAGGACATACTGGTTGCCTTTGGCTTCTCGGCCAAGGGCGTGGAGTTCAACTCCCTTGACCGTCAGCCGGTGCACCAGATATTCCTGGTCATAGCCCCGAAGAACCACACCGAGGAATACGTCAGCGTGATGGAACGCATCACCCGGCTGGTTCAGAACGCCGACTTCCGGCGCTTCGTCGCGCAGACCTCCACCGCCGAGGAAGTGGTGGAACTGGTCGAAGAAATGGAGCAATAGAACACAGGCACTTATCTGCAGCACCCCTGCACGGACACATGATCAAGGCCGAAGAACACAGCACAGAGGTCGCGATACCGAACCGGCTCGGCTTCCACGTGCGCCCGGTCCAGCGGTTCGCGGAGCTGGCCAAGGTCTTCTCCGCCGACGTGACCGTGGAGTTGCGTGGACGGGAAGTGCCCGGCAAGAGCGTGATGAACCTGATGAGCCTCGGGGGCCGTTCGGGAGACCGAATCCGCATCACGGCTCGGGGCAAGGACGCCCGTCAGGCAGTGGAAGTGCTGAGGTTCCTGGCCGAGAACAGCTTCTTCGTCGAGGATGAACTGAACCCCTGCGACGAGCCACAGCGCCACATGGAGCGCCTGGCCCGGCTGGCGTCCTGCTTCCAGAGCGAGATTGTGGCAGAGGCCAACGGCGACTGCGCCAACGCGAAGGAGCGGGAAGAGCTGCTGGCGCTGGAGCTGGTGCCCACTTCTCGCCCGAAGTTCCGGGTCCAGGGGGCGGACGCCGAGCAGGCGCAGCAGGTGCTCGACAACCTGGTGCGGCACTGCTTCTACGTGGAGGAGGAGCTGGTCAAGAAGGGACGAAAGGGCGAGTGAGCATGGAGGTCAGGCGCGGCATACCGGTCAGTCCGGGCATCTCCATCGGACCCGTCTTCGTGATGGAAGCGGAGGGTGTCCGCATCCCGGAGCACTTCATTGCCGAGGGACAGGCCGAAGCGGAAGTCAGCCGCCTCCAGTCCGCCATGGACAGCTCCCTCGAGGAACTCCACAGCCTTACGGAGCAAGTCTCCCAGACCGCCGGCAGCAGCATCGCGGAGATATTCAGCGCCCACGCAGGCATGCTGCGGGATGAGCACTTCCGGGAGGAGTTCTTCGACCGGGTCCGCCAGAAGAAGTATACCGCCGAGTTCGCCGTCGCCCGGACGATGCGACAGTGGCGCAAAGTCTTCCAGGAGGACCCGTTCCTTGCCAGCCGTGTGCCGGACCTGGATGACCTGGAGCGACGTCTGCTGCGCAACCTGCTGGGCTCACGGCGCGAGGAGCTGGACACGCTGCGCAACGAGGTCATCCTCGTGGCGCATGACCTGGCGCCGAGCCAGGCGGCCGCCGTGGACCCCGAGCGCGTCAGGGGCATAGCCATGGACGCGGGCGGACCCACCGGCCACACCGCCATCATTGCCAGCGCCCTTGGCATACCGGCAGTGGTCGGGCTGGGCGATGTCAGCGCGGAGGTGACCGGCGGTGACACCGTGATCGTGGACGGGCAGCGGGGGCTGTTCATCCTGGATCCCGACGAGGAGACGCTTGAGGCATACCGGCAGCGTCGCAGCGATGTGATGGAGACGGAGTTGACGCTGCTGGAGGAGCTGCGCGACCTGCCGGCCGAGACCACGGACGGCCACCGGGTCGAGATAATGGCCAACATCGAGTTTCCCCGGGAGGTGGCGCGGGCCGTCGAGCACGGCGCCGAGGGCATCGGCCTGTACCGCACCGAGTTTCTGTACCTCACCACGAAGACCGCCCCTACAGAGGAACAGCACCTGGCGGCGTACATGGAGGCCATCCAGCAGTTGGACGGGCGGCCCATCGTCATCCGCACCGTTGATCTGGCAGGAGACAAGTTTGGCGGCGCGGCCGAGCTGACCCACGAGAAGAACCCCTTCCTCGGACGACGCTCGATACGCTACTGCCTGGACCATCCGGAAATACTTCGCGATCAACTGCGGGCGATTCTGCGCGCCAGCGCCCACGGCAACGTGCGCGTGATGTTCCCCCTGGTCGCCTCGATGGAGGAAGTGCTCACGCTGAAGGGGCTGCTCAGAGAGCTGAGGGACGAGTTCGACAAGGCCGGGCGGGACTACGATACGGACATGGAAGTGGGCATTATGATCGAGGTCCCGGCGGCCGCTGTTTACGCGGACGCCCTTGCCGGCGAGGTGGACTTCTTCAGCATCGGCACCAACGACCTGATCCAGTACACCCTGGCCATCGACCGGGCCAACGAGCACGTTGCGCACATGTATCAGCCTCTCCACCCGGCCGTGCTGCGGCTGGTCAAGACGACCGTGCAGGCCGGCCACGACAACGGCATCAGGGTGGCGCTGTGCGGCGAGATGGGCAGCGAGATCATCTACACGATACTGCTGGTCGGGCTGGGGGTGGATGAACTGAGCGTCGCGCCGCCGTTCGTCGTGCCCGAGATCAAGAAGCTCATCCGCACCGTGGACTACACCACCGCCAGGGACATGGCGGATGAAGTGCTCGCCTGCCCGGAGGCGGACAAAGCGATGGAACGGCTGATGGAACTGAACCGCGACCTGCTGCCCATGCTGTTCACCGCCTGAGGGCGCTCAGTCGGTGCCCCCCTCGGGACCGGCGCGGCGCTCCTGCCACTGGATGTCACCGACCAGCAACCGTTCGTAGACGGGCTCGGGGACGTAGGGCTTGACGACTTCCTTCCAACCCTCAAACCCCACCAACCCCTTCACGAAACTGCTGCTCAACTCACATATCTCGCGCGGCGGTATCAGGAACACCGTGCTTATCTCGGGCGCCAGGTCCTCATTGACGTTGCGCATGGTGTGCTCGAAGCGATAGTCCTCCTCGCTGCGGATGCCGCGCAGGATGTAGCGCGCCCCCATTGATTCCGCGTAGCGCACCAGCAGCTTGGCCTCGAAGCTGTCCACCTCCACGTTGGCGAAGTCGCGGGTGCACTCGCGCAGCATCTCCAGCCGCTCCGCCACGCTGAAGGTATAGCGCTTGTTCGGATTCACACCCACCGACACGATGAGCCGTCCGAACAGGGCCGCGCCCTGTTCGATCATGTACATGTGCCCTTCGGTGGGTGGGTCGAAGCTTCCGGCATAGACGCACGTGTCGGCCTTCTTGTCTTCCTTCTTCACAAGTCTGCCCTCCTCGACGGTCCAGCCTTCCTGCGCCAGCAGGCAGTGCTTCCACTCGGCGCCCGCGCCGAAGCCGCCGGGCCGGCCGTCCGCCCGGATCACGCGATGGCATGGCACGAAGATGGGCACCGGGTTGCGCCCCATCGCCTGGCCCACGGCACGCGACGCACCAGGTCTGCCGGCCAGCAGGGCCAGCTCGCTGTAGTTTATCACCCGTCCGGGCGGCACTTCCATCAGTGCCACGTACACGAGGCACTGGAACTCGGTCGCCGCGGACAGGTCCAACTCCGCCGCGCTCACACGAACCGGCCGGCCGGCGAAGTAGGCTTCCAGCGCCCTGAGAAAGCGGCCCATCGCCGGCGAGCGCCGCTCCCCGGACGCCGCCGGCCTGCCCTGCCTCAGCAAGCGCACCCGCGTGAGCTTCCCCCGGCGTACAGTCAGCTCGACCGGCCCGCAGGGGCTGATGTAGACAGCCGTTTCCATGGCGGGATTCAGGCCGGCCGCTATGACTCGGCCGGGCGCAGGACAGTGTAGCCGCCGGGGGGCTCGTAATCAAACTTCTCGTCCTTGACCCCCGTGTTCAGGCGGATGCGGCTCAGTTCATAGGTGTGGACTATCTCTCCGCCGCTCTCGTGCAGCACCAGCAGGTGGGGCAGCCAGCGGCGGTCGGATACCTCCGCCTCTATCGCCGCGTAGCGTGGGGGCGGTTCGTCCTCCTCCAGGCGGGGGGTGAACTTCAGGCGGTAGAACGTCTCCTGCTCGCCCTCCTCAGCCTCCTCGAGGCGCTCCGCAACCAGCTCCACCTCGTAGTCCTCCAGCAGCGCCTCGCTGCCCTTGCCGTACCCGAACTGAAGGAACGCCGTCTCCTGCGCGGCCTCCTCGGTCGCGTCGTATACCTCCACCTGCTCGTCGTCGTGGTCCACCAGCCACCAGGTCTCCCCGTCGGTGTAAAGCTCCTCGTTGCGCGGCCTGCCCAGCTCCAGCCAGATGTGGTCGGGCTTCTTGAAGGCCAGCCGGCCGCGGCAGCGCTCCTTCTCCTCCAGCAAGGGGATGGCGCGCTCGTAGGCGACGCGCGCGGTCAGGTCCTCCAGCTCGCGGTTGGCCTCGTCCACGTTGTCGAGCAGCCGGCGCACCTCCGGGGTCACCTCTGGCTTCTCCTCCGCCGGGGGAGAACCCTCTGGGATGGCGGCTCCGCAGCCGAACGGCATCGCCAGCAGCAGCGCAGTAACCCAGATTACGGCAATCGTCTTATGTCGTCCCATTCGCCTGACCTCGCCAGCATGTTAAGGCGCTATTGCACGTCAGACACAGCGGGCGCGCGGAAGCGCGTCCGCCCTCCTCTATCTGTTGAGTGGCGGCAGGACGTCCAGGAGTTCGTTCAGGTCGAAGATTGTGCAGTCCGGATCCGGCGGCGACACGTCGCGACCCGTCTCCAGAAAAGCCGTCCGCGAACCGGCCGCTTTACCGGCCTGGACGTCGAACAGGTAGTCGCCGACCACCAGCAGCTCGCGCGGCTCCAGCTCCAGGGAGCGGGCGATGCGCAGCACCGGCTCAGGGCTCGGCTTCGGGCAGGCATGCTCCCGGCTGACCCAGCAGTCCAGCGCCAGCGGGAACCGCTCCAGCACGGCCCGCACCGAATCGGCCGAGTTGCGCGTCAGGAGCGCCGTCCGGTAGCCGCGCTCCTTCAGCTCCGCCACCACTTCGGCCGCCCCGTCGCGCACCGTGCACTCGCTGGCTGCGCGGTGCTCGTGGCGGGCGAGAATGGCCTCCACGCGCCGGCGTTCGGCCTGGCCCAGACTCTCCAGATGCTCCAGTACCGGGCGGTCCGGCGGCACGCCGCACTCCTCCCGTATGCGCCGGAAGTCCAGTGGCGAGTCCACCAGCGTCCCGTCCATGTCGAAGATGACGCCCCGTATCCCGTCCATCGTCGCCCTCGCGGGGTCTGTTCGGTATCCAGTTCCATGATACGGTCGGCGCCGGCGGCGTTCCAGCGCGCGGCTCAGTCGAACCGGTCGGGCGCCGGTTCGTTGACCGCGAAGGTGAACACGCGCGCTTCCTCGCTTCCGTGCGTTTCGCCGACGACCAGCCGAATGGCACTCGCGCTCAGGTCGTCGAAGGCCAAAGCGCGGAAGCGCTGGCGGTTGTCGTCCTCCGCGAACACCTCCCGCCACTTCCCATCCACCTCCGCCTCGACGGCGAAACTGCGCACCAGTTCGGGCGTCTCCGTCCTGTGACCAGTCGAGTAGCTCAGGCTGATCTCCGAACTCAGGTCCGAGTCGAATGCCACGCAGACAGAGCGTATCGGCCGGGCGGTGCCCCACCGGTACTCGACCCACTCACCGGCTGCACCGTGCCATGAGTGGTCCTCGTCGTGCATCTGGCGGTTCACGCCGTCCCGCAACGGTTCCGGGTCCCCGACCGACGCAGAGAGGGCCGCATCGGTAGTGTCGGGCCCGAAGCGATGGCTGAACCCCGGCAGGTAGCAGTCGCAGGCCATCAGCTTCTGCTGGATGCTGTCCAGGGCGTCGCCGTCGGCGCATTCGCGCGGGCCGAGGCCGTGCTTCAGCGCGTAGGCGGCCGCCGTGCCGACGGCCTGGCCCATGACCGACCCGGTGCCCATCACGCGGGTGCTGCTCATGCCGATGTGGGTGCAGGAGGCGTCCCGGCCGGCCATCCACAGGTTCTCCAGGTTGCGCGAGTAGAGCGAGCGGAGGGGTATGCCGTAGACGTCCGGCACCTTGCCAAAGCGGGCCGGTGGGCCTGCGTGCCAGAAGCCGGCGGGCGGATGCCGATCCATCGGCCAGCCGCCGAAGGCCACCGTGTCCGGGAAGCGACCGCCGGACTCGATGTCGCCCTGGCAGAGCAGATGGTCGCCGACCAGCCGTCGGCTCTCGCGCTTGCCGGGCAGGAACTGCACCCAGTCGAGCGCCCAGTTCTCGGCGTCCACGTCGCTGCGGTTCTTGATGTAATCCCAGAGGCCGAACACGATCCGCAGCAGTTCGTCGCGGACCTGCTCGGTATCGGCGATGGAGTCGCGGTCGCCCCCCAGTTCGACCCACCAGTAGCCGAAATCGGGACCGCGGGGATTGCGGTGGGGCAGGTCGTCTGCGCTCTCGAAGGTGTGCGCCCAGACGGGCGGCGTGAACGGCCGGGGCGTCTCCCACTCGCGCGCGGCGAAGAAGCACGTCATGCCCATGGTCTTCGTGTCGGGCTGCTCGGGCGCGAGTGACTCGTCGAACTCCTCCCGGCCCTCCCTGCCCCGGCGGAACTCGGCCCCCGCGAGCGGCGCCGTGATGGCGTCGCCCGTGCAGTCGGCGAACTGGGCAGCCTCGACCTCTATCTGTTTCTGTGTGGTGAGTTGGAGGCCGGTAACGGAAGCGATGCGTGCCCCGTCCATCCGCGCGCTGTGGCAGGAGCAGTTGTACAGCGTGGTCAGCCGCGGCTCCGCCCGCATGGCCTCCCACAGCACGGTATCCCACATCGAGTAGCTGCGCTGCCGGTTGACGGCCAGGTTCCGCAGGCACAGCTCCTCCACGATGCCCGTCTCCCTGGCGTTGCCGCGCTTGTCCGCGTGACAGGCGCCGGTGATGTGCACGCGGCACTCGCTGGAGGCGTTCCCGCCGGGGACCGGCCGGTCGTGCATCAGCACCGTCTCGACACCACACCGGGCCGCCGCCAGCGCGGCGCACAGCCCGGCCATGCCACCGCCGATCACACAGAAGTCCGCCGTGTGCTTCTCCTCGTTCAACATGGCTCGAGCTTCCCCTTCAGTCCGGGACAGTCTCTCAGCGTGGTGATCGCTATTCTACCGCCTCCACCATGCGGATGGCATCGTTCGGGCAGTGCCGTGCGCAGAGCCCGCAGCCGATGCAGTCCTCCGCGCCCGGCTTCTGTGCGTAGGGGCAGATGCGCTCGCAGATCGGCCCGCCGCGCTCCCGGCAGCCGCCACAGGCGTCGGTGCGCTCCGCCCTCAGGCCGGTCGGCCGAACTGCGCCCGGCATCCCGGCGTGATAGAATGCGAGCACCGTGCAGCTTCCCACGCAGCAGTTGCACACCTCGGCCAGCATCCCCAGGCTGTAGATGGCGTGGTGGACCTGGCCGGCGTCGGCAGCCCTCCGGCAGATGCGCTTCGCTTCCTCGCGCGACACGCGCCGCCCTACCCCGCTCAACTGCTGCAGCACTGCCACCGGCCCGAAGCTCAGGCACGTGTCCTGTTCGTGTTCTTCGTGCAGTTCTTGCTCGCACGGCGGGGCGGTGGCCCGACAGGCGCAGGGGATGGCCGTGATGTACTCATGTTCCTCAATGAGTTCCGTGAGCGTGGGCGTCATCAGGGCCTGTTGCGTGCGCGGCCTGGTCAGGGGCAGGGAGCGCGCGTAGAGCACCGTCCGCGCGAACAGCCTGAGCGGCGGGCGGAGCGTGTGGCGACCGACTCGCGTACCCGCCAGGGAAGCCAGCCAGCGTCCCGCCATGATGACGAGCGCGGTCGGTCGGAAAAGCAGCACCCGTGCCAGCTTGCTCATAGCGTCACTTCGCCCTCCCAACGGGTAGGCGCGGTGTCCCGCCGCGCACGGTCCGGGGAGACGTCTACGCCCCGTCCCGTAGCGTGCCGGACCTACGATTCACGGGCCGGTGAGAAGAGGTCCAGGCTACCGGCTGGCGACTGGCACGGCAAGGGCTCAGATGGCATCGGATAGGCTCGAGACGCAGAGGAGCAGAGGCCGAGCCAGCCGCCCGGTGCAGCACGAGCGTCCGCTCAATGGGCAGGGCGCATGGTGTCTGCGGCAACCGCAGCGCAAATGGCTCCCACCCGTGCCGTGTTGAAGGTTTCAGGGCTGTGGCGGTAAGATAGTGTCCCGGCGGCGGGCTCACTTACTACCGGAGCAACGATGGGCAAGGACACCGTACACGTGCGCAAGGTGCTGCTGCTGGCGCCCCAGATGGAGGCACGGGGGACCAGCGCCTATACGGTGAACCTGGCGCGTGAGCTGCAGGAGTCCGAGGTGGACGTGGGCGTGTTCTGTGTGCCCGGTCCGAGCCAGGCGGTGCTGGCACGCGAAGGCGTGCCGACGCAGGTCTTCGACCGGCTCAGCGGGCTGGGATTCCGGCTGGCGCGGGGCAGGTTCCTGGGCGCCGTCGAGGAGTTCGCGCCCCAACTGGTGCATGCCCAGAGCTACCGCGCCACCACCGCGCTTAAGCTTCTGAACCGGCGCACCGACGCCGCATTGCTGCTGACCATCCACGGCATGCCGGCCTCCAGGAGATCCCTGCGGCGCCTCAGCCGCGGCCTGGACGGCATCATCGCCACCACCCAGAGCGTGCGCGAGGGGCTGGTCAACCAGTGCAAGGTGAACCGGCGGAAGATACAGGTCATACACAACGGCATAGACGTGGACAGCGTGCCGGAGGACGCCATCCCGCCCCCGTTCCAGGGCCGCTCGCCCGTGGTGGGCTCGGTGGGGCCGGTCGAAGAGCGCCGCGGTCACGAGCTGTTCGCGCAGGCGGCGGCCATACTGGTGCGCGGGGGCTCGACGGCCCAGTTCGTGATCGCCGGCATGGGGGAGGAACTGCCCGAGCTGCGCAAGCTGGTCGGCCGGCTGGGCCTGGAGCGCTACATGACCATCGCCACCGACTTCGCCGAGTACGAAGAGGTGCTCGGCGCGCTGGACGTGGTCGTGCAAAGCTCCCTGGTGGATGTGTCCGGTTTCAGCATCCTGGAGGCTATGGGCTATCAGCGGCCCGTCATCGCGTTCAACACCGGCACCGCCTGCGAAATGATCGAGGACAGCCGCACCGGCCTGTTGGTGCCCAAAGGGGACGTGGAGGCACTGGCGGACGCCATCAGGTCGCTGATCACCGACAAGGAACGGGCGCAGCAGATGGGCCGGGCGGCAAGGGAGAGCGTGCGCGAGAAGTTCAACGTCCGCACCCTCGCCCGCGACACGCTGCAGTTCTACGGCGAAGTGCTCTCCGGCCGGGCATCCTCAACGGAGTAGGTGCAGCAGTGCCAGCCGCCGACCCACAGGACGACCACCCCCTGCAGGAAGCCGAGGGGGAGGTGAAGCGCTACGAGTTCGAGATCGCCGGCCGGAACGCCGGCCGGCGGCTGGACGCCTACCTGGCGGCGCGGTTCCCCGAATACTCCCGCACCTTCATCCAGCGGCTCATCGGCGAGGACGCCATCACCGTGAACGACGAGCCGGTCAAGCCGGCCTACACGCCGTCGGACGGCGACCGGGTGGTGGCGCTGGTGCCCGTGCGCTCCGGGGAAGAGGTGCCGCCGGAAGACATACCGCTGGAGATCATCTACGAAGACCGGTGGATAGTTGTCGTCAACAAGCCGGCCGACCTCGTGGTGCATCCCTCACGCGGCCATCAGACGGGCACGCTGGTCAACGCGCTGGTTCACCACTACCAGGAACTCAGCCAGGTCGGCGGCCCGCTGCGGGCGGGGATCGTCCACCGGCTGGATCGGGATACCACGGGCGTCATCCTCATCGTCCGAGACGAGCGAGTGCACGAAGAGATCGCCCTGCAGTTCGAGAGGCGCGAGACGGTCAAGGAATACATCGCCGTCTGCGAGGGACGCATCGAGCTGGACGGCGACTTGATTGACGCCCCGATCGGCAAGTGCCGGCGGGACCGACTGCGCATGGCCATCGGGGGAAGGAACGCGAAGGCGGCGCGGACCGTCTACGAAGTGGTCGAGAGGCCGGGGCCGTTCAGCATCGTGCGGTGCTTCCCCAAGTCAGGCCGCACGCACCAGATACGCGTCCATCTGCGGCACCTGGGCCATCCCATCGTGGCCGATGCGCTCTACGGGCACCGCGACGCGCTGTACCTGTCCGACCTGACCGGCGGCGAGCACCCGCCGACCGAAGAGCCGCTGCTGGAGCGCCAGGCGCTGCACGCGCGCCGGCTGACGCTACGGCATCCGGCCCTCGAAAGGCAGATGACCTTCGAGGCGCCGCTGCCGGAGGACATGGAGAGGACGATCGCCGCCTTGCGGGAACATGCGGGGTAGCGACGCCAGTTGGATAGGGACGCGCTCCCGCGCGTCCACTCTATCTCAGAGGAAGTGCTGGGATGCTTCCTCCAGAACGCCTTCATCCACGAATATCGCCGCCCTCTTCTGCACGGCCAGGGCGAGGCCGTCGCTGGGACGGGTGTCGATGTCGAAGCGGCGACCGTTCTGGCGCAGTATGAGCCGCCCGTAGTAGGTGTCGTTGCGCAGGTCGTTGACGATAACGCGCTCGATTTCCACGTCGAGAGCGTCCAGCACGCTGCCGAATAGCTCGTGGGTCATCGGCCGCGGCGGCGGTTCGTTGTTGATGGTGCGGTGGATGGCCCATATCTCGAACGGGCCGATGACGATGGCTATCTTCCGTTCGCCCTCACGCTCCTTCAGGACGACGAGCTGGCGGTCATGAGTCTCGCTCATGACAATGCGGTTCAGTTCACACTCGACGAGCGGCATGAAGTCCCCCATTCGTTGAAACGGCTTCTACCTGCATTCTACCTGTGGTCCGCTCGCGCCGTCAATCGGCGGGCGCGGCTCACTGCGCGTGGTCCGTGTAGGTCCCCGGCTCCATCAGCACCTGGTGGAGCCTGACCACGACGCCTTCGCCGGCCTGCAGGGCGTGCTCGCTGCCCGCCTCCGCCGTCCCGGTGCCGATCAGCTCGCCCTTCAGCGTCATGACGGCCACCGTCTGGCCGGCGCCGAAGTCCTCCAGTTCCGCCACGCCGGGGGCCGCCAGCGGATAGCCCGTGCACAAACTCGGCACCGCCCCGTCGTCGGTCCAGACGCGCGGCACCACCCTGGCCACGACCTGCTCGACCGGCCAGACCAGCCGCCGCAACGGCTCCTCATCGCCCCCATCTGCCGGCTCCGCCGCCTCCGTCAGCTCCTGGAGCGTCGCGCATTCGTCCAGGGCGATGGCGCCCGCCTGCGTGCGGCGCAGTTCGGTCATGTGCGCCCCGCAGCCCAGATGCTCGCCCAGATCGTGCGCCAGCTTGCGGATGTAGGTGCCGCCCTCGACTTCCGCCAGGAAGCCCACGTCCCGTCCGTCCCGGTCCGTCACTTCGAAGCGGTGGACGGTGCGCTCGCGCGGTCGGCGCTTGACAGCGCTGCGCCGCGGGGGCACCTGTTGGATGACGCCCCGGAACCGCTCCAGCGCGCTCTCCAGCTCGGAATCTGTCACTTCCCCGTGCAGCCGCAGCCGGCCCAGATACGTCTTGTCACATCCCAGCAGCAGGGATGCCACCCGCGTGCTGCGGCCCAGCAGCACGGGCAGCACGCCGGTCACCTTCGGGTCCAGCGTGCCGCCGTGCCCCGCGCGGGAGGCGTGCAGCAGACGGGCCACGCAGTCGGCGGCGTCGCGCGAGGTGGGACCGGAGGGCTTATCCAGCGGGACGAAGGCCCACTCGACGTATTCCCGCAGCGGCCGCTCCTCCGGTGCGCATCCGAAGGACGGATCGCTGCCGCACTCCCGCCGGACGTGTCGCGTTCGCACCACGCCAGGATGCCCTCCAGAACGCATAGAAGTGCACATTCGGCCCTGTTAGTCCTGGACGACGGCCACGAGCCGACTCCGCCGAAGCAGCCGCTTCGGCTGCGAAGGCCGGACGGAGCGTGGCCCTCCAGGGGTCCCGCCTCCGGCGGGACAGAGCAGGCGAGCAGGTGAGCAGTAGAGCAGGTGAGAACGGCAACGACTGCCCGCCCACCAAGCGCTGCCCGGCCTTCCGGGGACTGCGCTCGCCTGCGGTCACCTGCTCCCCTGATCGACTGCTCAAAGTCCTTTGGACGGACACGCTCCGTGACGTGCCGTTGGAGGGACGCGCTCTGTCGCGTCCACAATCGTCCCCACGGCGGCGACCTGTTCGAGGAAGCCTGGTCCACGGCCACGATATCGGTCGAGGCCAGCACGCCCAGATCGCCGCAGATGACCTCGCTGTCTTTGCCCTCGCAGTTGCAGTCCGCCGTGGTGCGGTGGATGAAGGTGAGGAAGCCGACGTGCCCCTGTTTGTCCCGCAGTATGCCCCTGGCGTACTCGGCCATCTTCTCGTTGAAGCCGGCGGCGGACTCATCCCACGAGAAGCCAACCGCCCCCACCGGGCAGACGGACACGCATTCGCCGCAGCCTACGCACAGATCCTGATCCACGTGAGCCACCTCATCCACCTCGATGGCGTCCTCGGGGCACCACTCGGCGCAGGTGCCGCACGCGATGCACTGCTGTTCCCGGACTTCGGGGCGCCCGGCGGAGTGCTGGCGCAGCTTGCCCGCGCGAGATGCCAGCCCCATGGCCACGTTCTTGATGGCGCCGCC
>JAWOCH010000258.1:0-5158 GCA_046483865.1 Candidatus Brocadiia bacterium
CGGATCAAGGCAGGGTTGCCGGGCACAGTGGAGTTCATGCACAAGACGGGGACCCAGCACCGGCGCGCCTGTAATCTCGGCATTGCGACGACCGAGCCGGGCCGTCGTGTGTTCATCGGTGCGTGTACCCGGGGTGAAGACGACCTCGCCGCCTCGGAAGCGACGCTGCGGCGGATCGGCGAGGCCGTCAGCGAGTCCGGGGCACTGGATTGATCCGGTGTTCGCGGTGGGCGCGCCCGGGCGCCACCAAGGAGGAGCGCCGGCTTCGTGATCAGAGCCTGGTGGAGCACAGCGGCGAACTCGCAACCTTGGAACACGAATGCCATCCCTGTCCGGCGAACGTCCGCGGACGGCCCCTGGGGTGCATCAGCGCCATGGCGCACCCCATCCCGCGGAGCTCGGAGAAGCGTGTTGCCTGTACGGCTTGCAACGCACAGGTGTTGGAAAACCACGCTGGCGTTGCCTGGCCGGCTCACTGCCCTCAGTGCGATGACTCAGGCCCGCAGCGGCGCCGCGGCCCCTCAGCGCGGGGGTAGCCGGCTGATGCCTGCACCGGTGACGACGGCGGCCGCGGCAAGGAGCAGTTCGGGGGTGGGCCGGGTCCAGCCGAGCAGGATCAGCAGACTCGCAGCGACTACGGGCACCAGGTACGTGAGCACGCCGAGCAGGCTCGTGGGGCCGTGGCGCAGGGCGAAGCCCCAGGCGATGAACGCCAGGCCATAGGGGCCGATGCCGATCAGTGCGGCACTGAGCCAGTCGCGGCTCGCTGCCTCGGCCGGCAGGCTCTCGAAGCCGAAGTGCAGGCCCAGGGCTACCAGGCCGGCGCGTACGAAAAGCCATTGGTAGAGCCGGGCCGGCAGGGCGCCCGCCTGCCGCAAGAACAGCGAGAAGACGATCCACGAACCCCCGCTGGCGAGTCCGGCCGCGTAGGCGCCGGCCGGAGTGGCGATACCCTGGGCGTCTGAAAGGAGCAGTGGCGCCAGGCCTGTGAAGGCCACACCAGACGCGACCATTGGCTGCAGCCGCAGTCGTCGCCCGGCGAGCTGATCGCCCACCAGGACGAGACCGAGCGGCCAGGTGTAGGTGATGAGCGTGACTTTCGCCGGGTCGCCGTTTTCGAGTGCCAGGAAATAGAAAAACAGCGCTCCCACGAGGCCACCGACGCCGCCGATCCAGTGATGCCAGCCCACACCCGTGTTGTCCGGAGCCGGTGGCGCCTGAAACAGCGCAATCCCGCTGGCGACGGCGGCTGCCGCGGCCATGGCTACCGCCGTGACCAGGAGGGGCGGTAGGGCGGCGAGCCCGCGCAGTATCGGGAGGCTGCCCCAGAGGCCGATTGTGAACAGCCCGGCGGCGATACCCGAAAACCCTGCGCGATCGAGCACTTTCCTGGATCTCCCGAAAACTTGCTGCGCCTGGCGATGAGTCGTACGGTACGAGGCTTTCGGATATCACGGAAACGAAAATAAATGATTACGCGATCATGATTCGTGATGACACGGGCAGGCCGCTGGATCTGGTTGTTCTGCGGACCTTCGTCGCGGTCATGGAGGAGGGCGGCTTCACGGCGGCCGGCGAGCGACTGCATCTGGCGCAATCGACGGTCAGTGCGCATCTGGCGCGCCTGGAGGAGACGGTGGGCACGCCGCTACTCAGCCGCGGCCGCGGGGCGGTAACGGCGACGCCCACCGGGGAGCGGCTGCTTGCTCACGCGCGGCAGCTCCTGCGGCAGAACGCGCTGGCCTGGCAAGAGATCCGGGGGCCGCGCGTGGACGGTGTGGTGCGCCTGGGCATACCGGATGACTACATCGTCTATCTCCCGGAGGCGCTCGCGGATTTCGAGGCGCGCTTCCCGGGCGTGGACCTGCAGGTCAGCTGCGGGTTGAGCGTGGACCTGGTCGCCGAGGTCCGCGCCGGGGCGCTGGATGTCGCCGTGGTCACGCGCCAGCCTCGGAGCCCCGGCGGCGAGATGTTGCGGCGCGAGCCGCTGGTCTGGGCCGGCTCTGTGGGCCACGAGACCCACCGGCGCGCACCGCTGCCGCTGGCCCTGTCCCGCGAAGGAGTGTGTATCTTCCGGGACAGCGCGGTGGCGGCGCTGGCCGCGGCCGGACAATCGTGGCGGGTTGCCTACACCAGCGCCAGTCTCGCCGGTCTTTGTACAGCCGTGCGTTCGGGGCTCGCTATCACTGTGGTGACACCCTCCATGCTGGGTCCCGGCCTGCGCGTCCTGGGGCAGGAGGATGGATTACCCGAACTGCCGGCCGTCGAGGTGGCCTTGCACCGCAGTCCCGGGCGTCCCAGCGAGGCCGCCCGGCAGCTTGCCGCCCAGCTTCAAGAGCGCCTGGATACCGCGCGCGTGCCGGAGCCGGAGCGCGTTTGACGGGCGGTGGCCCCGCTGTGGACCGGCCGGGTGCGTCCCGCAGCGGGGCCGGGTCAGGTCGTGGAGCTGAACAACCGTCGGCTGTCCGGAGCCGATCGCACTCAGGTCGGCATGCCGACGCGCACCTGCCAATCGACGACAAACCAAGCCGCGGGCACGCCGAGTACGGCCACGGTCAGTAGGCTGCCTTGGATCCAGCGCGACGAGTTGAAGTGCCGGGGTTTTCCCGGGGCAAAGGAGCGCCTGGCCGCCGTGCCTCGGTTGGCCTTGCGCTTTGCCATGGTGCTCACCGTGGCGTTGCGTCCGTGCTGGCGTGCGGCTGGTTCCACGGTTCCCGGCTTTGTGCTCTAGGGAGCGTGATCGGCCTATTGGACCGGGCTGTGCTCAGGTGCCGTCGATTTCCTCCGCCTGATAGCGGTAGACAGCGAGGTCGGAGGGCAAGGTGTCTTCGGCTAACCCGGCCTTGGCCTTGACGCCACGCCAGAAGGCCCAGGGCCCCGGGAGTTGGTCCCAGACGGCGGGAAGCAGCGTGCCGCGAGTGCCACTGGCCTCGATCAGGATCCCGTCCACGCCCGGGTCCAGTTGCGCCACCAGATCCTCCTCGTCGGCAAATTGCAGCGGCTCCAGGGGTGTCAGTATCGAGAGCTTGCAGGCGGTGCCGGGCCGCTCGGCCCGTGTCAGCGCCGGAAAGCGCGGATCCTGGAACGCGGCGGCGTAGGCGTTGGCGCTGACTTCCACCGCCAGGGGGCGATCCGTCTCCAGGCGGCCGATGCAGCCGCGCAACTCGCCGTCCCGGTCGAGCAGGGTGACGAAGACGGCACGGGGGTCGCGCAGCGCCGCCGGGTAGGCGCTCGGGTCGACCTTGGGTGGCGTGCCGTACTGGAGTCCGTGGTCGATGCCGACCTCGGCAAGCTGCTGCAGTGTGGACGCGTAGGCGGCCATGCTCCTGTGCGGCTTGACCGGTGCCGTCATGCGGCCCCCGGGATCTCGAAGGCGCCATAGCCCACTACACTGTCGTGCGGTGCCCCGGCGTCACCGGAGTTGCGCAGCGCCAGGGTGCGCGGCTGGAGCTCGCGCCCGATGGCGTTCCACAGGGTGCCTGCAATGGGCAGGAAGCCACAGGCACGATCCGGGCTCATGGCTTCGTGATCCCGGGCCTCGATGGCGTCGGCCGTGGCGCGGTCCAGCGCCCGGGCGGTGGCGTCGTCGTGGAAGTGGGATAGATCCGAGCTGATGGCGATGACCGTCTCCGGGCCGCCCCATAGCGCTGCCAGCACGCGGCCGACCTCGTGGGTTGTGGCCTCGCCGACCACCAGCGGCACCACGGGCACCGCCCCCAGGGTGCGCTGGATGAAGGGCAGCTGCGTCTCCAGGCTGTGCTCATGGGCGTGCGGGCTGTCGTCCACGGCGACCTCCGGGTGCTCCAATGCCTCGGCGACGCCGTCCGTGTCCACCGGGACGTCGCCGAGTGGCGTGCGCAGCCAGTTGACGTCGGGCGCCGCCAGTCCCCGGATGGGCACGAAGTGCGACGGGCCTAGCACGACGACCCGCTGGACTGTTGTCTGCGCCGGGCGTAGCCGCCCATAGGCCAGACCGGCCACGGCACCGGAGAACATGAACCCGGCGTGCGGGGCGATCACTGCCTTGGGCGCTTTATCAGCGGAGTCGGCCGCGTCCAGAAAGCCATCGACCTGTTGTTGCAACGTGCCTGCGTCGTCGCTGTAGAACCGCCCGGCGACCGCCGGCGCACGAACACTCTCGTTGATTCCCATGCTCGTCACCTCCGTTAGACAATCTGCGGTCGGCCCGGGGCGGCTTCAATCCCGGCCCCGGGCCACAGGGCCCCGCAACCCCATTGACCCATGTCAATTGAACCCACACATCCCTGAACTACCATGATCTGCAAGGCGCATGAGGCAGCCCCGTCTGGGGTGGAGGCAGCATGACACGGGAACACCTGGAAGGCATTGCCACTACGTACTGGCATCAACTGGATGACGGCCGCATCCAGTGCGACCTGTGTCCGCGCTTCTGCAAGCTCAAGGAGGGCCAGCGCGGCCTTTGTTTCGTGCGCGGGCGTCAGGATGACCAGATCGTGCTCACCACTTACGGCCGTTCGTCCGGCTTCTGCGTGGATCCCATCGAGAAGAAGCCGTTGAACCACTATCGGCCGGGCAGCTCGGTGCTTTCCTTCGGCACCGCTGGCTGCAACCTGGCGTGCAAGTTCTGCCAGAACTGGGATATGAGCAAGTCCCGGCAGATGGACACCCTGGCGGACAGCGCCTCGCCGGAGCAGATCGCCGCGGCCGCCGAGCGCATGGGGGCGCGGAGCGTCGCGTTCACCTACAACGACCCGGTGATCTTCCACGAGTACGCGATCGATATTGCCGATGCCTGCCACGAGCGCGGCGTGGATGCGGTGGCCGTATCCGCGGGTTACGTTTGTGAGCGGCCGCGGGAAGAGTTCTATGCGCGCATGGACGCGGCCAATATCGACCTCAAGGCGTTCACGGAGCGCTTCTACAAGAAGCTGACCGGGTCTCAGCTCGCGCCGGTGCTGGATACCATTCGCTACCTGCACCAGGAGACGAACGTTTGGTTCGAACTCACCACGCTGCTCATCCCCGGCGAGAACGACAGCGACGCCGAGATTCAGGGCATGGTCGAGTGGGTCCTGGACAATGTGGGCGATGCGGTGCCGCTGCATTTCACCGCCTTTCACCCGGACTTCAAGATGACGGAGTATCCGCCCACGCCGCCGGAGACCCTGTCCCGGGC
>JAWOCH010000270.1:0-3458 GCA_046483865.1 Candidatus Brocadiia bacterium
CTCACGCACTCCTGGATCTGCTCGGCAGTCAGAAGCTTGCGGGCCTGAGCAAGACGCGCAAACCGTTGTTCCTGCGCACTTGCCATGTGTCCCCCCCAGCATCCCCCGGCACGTCCCCCTTCTACGTCACTGGCACTATCGTACCCTCGGGCAGGCTTCCGGTCAAGACTGTTTACTGTCCGTCACGGCGCGCGGCGGCACGTCAGCTCGACTGCGTGATCTGTCCCCGTGTTGAGCAGAGGCGACATTGTGTTGAATTCCATCCTATCGAACGGCGCGGCCTGTGGGAAGCTGGGCGTCGGCCCCGGCGGCGTTGCGCCTCTCTGAGGCGCGAGAAGCTCTTTCACCGCCCACTGAGCGCTGGTGCAGGAGTCCTGCACGCAGCAGCACTGCTGGCATAGTGTTTGCGCAGCACAGGGGCAAAGGAGCGTTTGTTGGCGCGCACGGGACAACCGGGTGCGGGTGAGAATATGGCAGCCACGGCAATTCTGTGCATCACTCAGGATGATGAGTTGAGACAGGCATTCCACGCCGCCGGACGGCAGATGGAAGCCGTGGTTCACCTGAGCCCTGACCTGCAGGAAGCGGCCCGGGCGGTGGCCCGCCGCCCGTATGACCTGCTGCTGGTGGAGATGGGTGCACTCCCCAGGCAGGCGCGGGAGCAGGACGGGCACCTGTTCGGGGGCCTGCCCCCCGTGGTGGCCCTTGGTCGAAAGAAGCAGATCCGAGACGCCGTATGGGCGGTACACGCCGGAGCACGTGATTACGTGTGGATGCCGGCGATCGACTCGCGGAGCTTGCGCCTGATGCTGGCCCGCGCCTTGCGTCGGAACGGCCACGGCAAGCAGGAGTGGGACGAAGCCGCAGAGCAGAAGCCGCCCTTTGGTGACTTCATCACCGTTAACCGCGAGCTCCTGAACGCTTGCGACGCTCTCAGAACAGCCGCCGACTCCGCGACACCCGTGGCGATATGGGGCGAGAGCGGCACCGGCAAGACCACACTCGCCCGGGAGATGCACCGCCATTCAGTACGCCGCCTCGGCCCTTTCGTCGAGGTCAACTGCACCACCCGTGCCGGGACTGACTTCGTGAACGAACTGTTTGGACCGGCGGCGGAAGAGGGTGTTGCCGGGGAGGGGGGCCGACTGCTGGAGGCGGACGGGGGTACCCTGCTTGTAAAAGGCGCGGACAACATGCCGGCACCCCTGCTGGCGGACCTGCTGACGGGTGCACAAGAGAGCACTTTCAGGCGGAACGGACGCGTGGTGGAGAGCGCCGCACGGTTGGTGGTCACCTTCAGCAGCGGGGAAGCCCGGACCGGAGGCGAGACTCTGACCCGGCCGGCCGGGGGCGCATTCGAAATCGTGAGCATTAGCGTCCCTCCCCTGCACAGACGGCCGGCGGACATCCCGCTTCTGGCGAATCACTTTCTCAGGGTCTTTTCCGCCGACCGCGGAACGCCAGTTCCCGAGGTCACAAGCGATGCGCTGGGCGCTCTGTTGCGCTATCGGTGGCCGGGTAACGTTCGGGAACTGCGCAACTGCATCGAACACAGCGTGCTGCTGGCCGATCAGGGCCGCGTCGGCCTGACCGAGCTGCCGCACTGCGTTGTGGAGCATCAGGACCATGCCGCGGTGATGCACGAGGCGCCCGAACCGGGACCGTTGCGGGAGGCGTTGCGAGGGCCGGAGCGGCGTTACATCCTGCGGGCACTGCAAAGCGCCGGCGGCAACAAACGAGACGCCGCCCGTCGCTTGCAGATCAGCCGGTCCACCCTGTACAAGAAGTTGCGGGAGCACGGACTGGACGATGAAGTGATCAGGAGGAGATCCGAAACGTAGAACAGATCGGGGTGCACACGCACGGGGCGCCGCAGAAAGACTGGCCGTGGGAGGCGGGCGGCGCCGGGTTCTGGAGCTGGGGAGCGCCGACGGCGCTCTCCCTGAGGTCATGGGATGTGCCTTGCGGTTCCTGTCTTGTAGGGCCCATCTATTGGATGGAGAGAAGGAACGAAGAAGATGGCCCCGCCTCGAACTCAAGCTCAACGTTGAGTTCGTCATCCGCGAGGACGATGCAGAGGCGAGCGGCCAGGGAGTGACCGAGAACGTTTCCGCCGGCGGCATGTACTTCGTCACGCCGGACTGGCAGACGCTCGAGGTGGGCGACGAGGTTGCCCTGCGCCTGTCGGGTTTGAGCGGATACAATGAGGGTGCGTTGTTCAGGAGCCTGCATGGTGAAGCCAGAATTCTGAGACTTGACACACCGGCAGCAGAACCGGGATCGGAACCGGGCGGAGTGGCCGTCGAGTTCGAGGAAGGGCCCCGGGTCGAACTCTACAGGGCCTCTGCCTGAGGTGGACGCAATGCCAGAACTCAAGCGTCCATCAGGTCGTACTCATGCATCTTGTTGTAGAGGGTCGTCCGGTTGACCTCCAGTTGGCGGGCCGCCTCCTTGCGGTTGCCGTCCGTGGCCTCCAGCGCCGACAGGATAAGTTTCCGCTCCACGCGCTTCATCGCCTGCTTTAGCGGCACGATTTTGCCGTCGGGCAGGAGCGGCTCCTCTCGACGTGACAGGTCCACCGAGATGTCCTCTTCGGTGATGTAGGGTGACCGCGCCAGCAGAACAGCCCGCTGCATGACGTTCTCCAGTTCGCGGACGTTCCCCGGCCAGTCGTATTCGGTCAGAAGCCGCATGGCATCTTCGGAAACGCCTTGTATGTCCTGCGGGGCGTTGCGGCGATACTTCTCGATGAAGTGATGGGCCAGCGGCGGTATCTCATCGCGCCGCTCGCGCAGGGGCGGCAGGTTGATATTCATAACGTTGACGCGGTAGTAGAGGTCCTCCCGGAACTTCTCCTCCCTGACAAGCTCTTCGAGGTCCTGGTTGGTGGCAAGAATCAGGCGGACATCCACCTCGCGCGTCTGGTTGCTGCCCACGGGTTCGAACTTGAAGGACTCCAGCACGCGGAGCAGCTTGACCTGCAGGGACGGGCTCGCCAGGGATATCTCGTCCAGAAACAGGGTGCCTTTGTCCGCCGCCTCGAAGCGCCCGCTCTTGTTCGCCACCGCACCGCTGAAAGCCCCTTTGACGTGGCCGAAAAGCTCGCTTTCCAGCAACGTCTCCGGCAGCGTGCCGCAGCTCACCTCCACGAAGGGTTGACCCGCCCGGGGCGAGTTCATGTGGATCGCACGGGCCACGAGCGTCTTGCCCGTGCCGCTCTCCCCGGTGATGAGGACGGTGGCGTCGGTGCCCGACATGACATTCACCATGTCCAGCACGCGCTTCATCTTGGGGTTGCAGCAGACGAAGTTGTCCACCTGGAACGTCATATTGAGTTGCCGGCGCAGGTTGCTGTTCTCCTCCAGCAACTGCTGGTGCTGCAGCGCCCTTTCGACCGCAAGTTTCACCTCATCGTCGTCGATGGGCTTCGTCACGTAATCGAAGGCTCCCATCTTGAT
>JAWOCH010000333.1:0-17241 GCA_046483865.1 Candidatus Brocadiia bacterium
GGGCCACCTCCGGCGCCTCCAGAAGCGCCAGCAGGGCGGGGGGCATCACCTTGTGACCGCAGAGCACCCGGAAGTTGGCGATGCCCTTCTCGCGGGCCTCGCTCAGCGTTGCAGCCGTTCCGGGAGCGGTCGTCTCGAAGCCGATGGCCAGGAAGACGACCTCGAGGTCCGGGTTCTCGGCGGCCGTCTGCAGGGCGTCTCGGGCGGAGTAGGCCACGCGCACGTCCAGCCCCGCGGCCGCTCCGTCCTCCAGGCTGCGCTCGGCGCCGGGCACGCGGTAGAGGTCGCCGAAGGTGACCAGCGTCGCGCCGGTCTCGGCCAGCTCCAGGGCCCGGTCAATGTAGGTAGTGGGCGTGACGCAGACGGGGCAGCCAGGCCCGCTGAGCAGCTCGACGCTCTCGGGCAGCAGGTGCGGGATGCCGAACCGGTGGATGGCCATGGTGTGCCCGCCGCAGACCTCCATGAGGCGCATCGGCCCCTGCCCTTCGGCCGCTTCGGCGATCCGGGCGGCCAGGCTGCGCGCCGCGTCGGGGTCCCTGTACTCGTCCACGTACTTCATGCTGTCTGCCCGACCAAAGCAGTGTTTTCTACCGCCCCAGCTATGCCCGCGCAGCTCCTCCGGCGAGACGCCGGAGCTACCGGCGCTGCCCGGGGCTGCTACGGGCGCATCTCCTGTGAAATCTCCTCCAGCAGCCGGAGGGTCTCCTCCGCCTCCTCCTTGTCCACCTTCTGGATGGCGAACCCGGCGTGAATCAGCACCCAGTCGCCCACCTGGGGCGCCTCCAGCAATTGGAGGCCCACCTCACGGACGGTGCCGGACAGTTCGACCCTGCCGACCTCGCCGTCTATCTCGATGATCTGCGCGGGCACGGCCCAGCACATACCGTCCGACCTCATGTCCCAAAGAAAGGCCAAATGGAAGCAAGAGCATGTTCTGCAGTCGCCAGGCGGCAGCCGCCGCCCACGAACCGCGCACAGGCTCACGTCCCGGCTTTCGCAATCTCGCTTTCGACGAGCCCACGCAGACGGCGGACCAGCTCCAGGGCGGCCTGCCGATCAAAGCCCAAATGCTCTTCCAGAAGATCGTACCGGAACTCTACGGCAAAGCGGGTAAGCTCCTCCAACTTGCGCAACTCATCCGGGAAACCATACCCGGACTGCTCCAGCCCGCCGATGAGCGCCGACAGGTTGTGCGTGTGCCGGAACGCCACAGAACGGGCCGAGAGAAACGCCTTCAGCAGCTTCTCGGCAGCCTGTTGGCAGTGGAATCCTATGATCGAGTGGCTGATGCCCTCGCAGCCCGACAGGGCGGCTGCTGCTCTCTCGTCCTCCAACGCCTTCGCCAGCAGAACCCGGGCCTGCTCAAGCTGCTTCATACAGTGTCCTCCCGTCCTGGGCCGCCTCGTAGTAGACGTTGCCGGGCGTGTCCTTCCAATACTCGAACTTCTCCCGCGCCACGACTACGATCTCCACGCCCATCAGCAGGTCTCGCAAGCAACGGTATAGCCGGGTGGCTTCGGCGGACGTATCCTCCGTCTCTTCTTCGACAACCATCAGGTCCACGTCGCTGTCGGGCCTGGCTTCCCCGCGCGCACGTGAACCGAAGAGGATGACCTTGAGCGGATGCGCGGCCTGCACTATCCGCCGGACGGCTTCTTCTATCTTCTCCGGCGTCACTGCCCAAAGCGTGCCGGCACTTGATTCCCCAGTATCGCCCATCGGTCCCTCCCTTCTCCCGCTATGTGCCAAGTCGCCCCAGGGCCCAGGCCGCCTGGCCCAGGCAGAGGCCACCGTCGTTGGGCGGCACGCGCGTGTGCAGCAACACCTCGAACCCCTCACGCTCCAGCGCCTCCGCCGTTGCGGCCGCCAGCGCGCGGTTCTGCATTACCCCGCCCGAGAGCGCCACCAGGGCGATGCCCGTCTCCTCGCACAGGCGCCGGCAAGTTTCGACTATCAACCGTGCCATCGTGTTGTGGAACCGGGCGGCAATCTCTTCAGGAGCAACTCTCGCGTCCAGGTCGGCGCAGATGCCCTCCCACAGGGCGTCCAGCACGATGCTCTCTCCATCGTAGTCGAACCGGTAGTGACCTTCCACGCCGGGCGCGGCCATCGCTTCCAGTTCGCGGGCCGGCTGGCCCTCGTAGGTAGCCTTCGTCCGCAGGCCGAGCAGGGCGGCCACGGCGTCGAACAGGCGTCCGGCGCTCGACGTCGGGGGGCTGAACCTGTCGCGCTCCATGACGGCCAACACCTGCCGCGCGCGGCTCTCGCCCATCCGCGGCGCCATGCGCGCGACGGCCTCCCCAGGGCCCAGCGCCCGGGCCAGGTGCGCCAACGCCATCCGTGTGGGGTGCCATATGGCGGCCTCGCCGCCGGGCATCGGCACGTAGGCCAGGTGATGGCGGCGGGTGTAGGTGCGCCGGTCGGCGACCATGAACTCCCCGCCCCAAACCGCGCCGTCGTCGCCGTAGCCCGTGCCGTCCCAGCTCACGCCTATGGCCGGCCCGTCGCGTCCGTTCTCGGCCAGACAGGACACGACGTGGGCGTGATGCTGCTGCATCTGCATCAGGCGCAGGTCGCGCTCGGCGGCCAGATCCCGGGCGAAGTGCGTGGTCGGGTAGTCCGGGTGCAGGTCGCAGACCACCACCTCCGGCTCCAGCCGCAGCAGGCGGCTGAAGTCCCGGAACGTCCGCGCAAAGTGCGCCGCGTTGTCCGCGTCCGACACGTCACCGATGTGCTGGGACAGGAACACGCGCCGCCCGCTGGTCAGGGCGAAGGTGTTCTTCATCATGCCACCGGTGGCCAGCACGGGCGGCCCGCCCCGCTCCAGCACGATGGGCTCCGGCACGTAACCCCGCGAGCGGCGCATGGGCAGCGGCCTGCCGCGCAGCACGGCCACCACCGAGTCGTCGCACCGGTTCAGTATCGGCCGGTTGTGCGTCAGCACGCCGTCCACCAGGTCGCCCAGATCCTCCAGCACGTGTTCCGCCGTGATGGCGATCGGCTCCTCAGACCGGTTGCAGCTCGTCATGACCAGCACCGCCGGCACGCTCTCCCGCTCCATCAGCAGCACGTGCAGCGGCGTGTAGGGCAGCATGACGCCCAGGTCAGCCAGCCCCGGCGCAACGGCGTCGGCAACCGCGCAGTCGGCCCGCTCCTCGAGCAACACGATGGGTGACGGGGCCGAGCAGAGCAGGTCGGCCTCCGCCTCGCCCACGCGGCAGATACGCCGGGCCGTCTCGATGTCCCGAGCCATGACGGCAAACGGCTTGGCCGGACGCTGCTTTCGCCGGCGCAACTCCTCGACCACGTCCTGGCGCGTCGCATCGCAGGCCAGGTGGAAGCCACCCAGGCCCTTGATCGCGAGTATCCGCCCGTCGGCCAGCATCTGCCCGGCCCGTACGAGAGGTTTGTTCAACTCCTGCCCCTCCGGGGTCAGGAAGCTCAGGGACGGGCCGCATTCGGGGCAGGACAGCGTCTGGGCATGAAACCGCCGGTCGGCCGGGTTGGCGTACTCCGCCGCACAGGCCGCGCAGGGCGGGAAGCCGTCCATGGCGTTGGTCGGCCGGTCGAAGGGCACCTCGCGGGCAATGGTGAAGCGCGGGCCGCAGGCCGTGCACGTGTTGAACGGGTAACCGCGCCGCCGGTTGCCGGCCTCGTGCAGCTCGGCCGCACATTCGGCGCAGGTGGCCAGGTCCGGCGGGATGGGCAGCAGGCTGCGTCCGGCCCCGGCGCTGCGGACGATGCGGAACTCGGTCTGGCCCTGCGGCTCCGCCTCCTCCACCTGCACCTCGTCCAGCCTGGCACGCGGCGGCACGATGTCCGGCAGGTCGTCCACTATCCCCCGCAACACCTCGGCCGGCGCCTCGGCCTCGATGACGGCCCCCTCGGGCGTATTGCGCACGCTGCCGGCGCAGCCGCGCTCGGTGAGCGCTCGGTAGACGGTGGGCCGGAAGCCGACGCCCTGCACGCGCCCCCGCACCGTGATGCGGCAGCGCTTCAGGCCCGCACCGGTCAGCGACTCGGTCCGCTGGGTGACCCGCTTCAGTCCTGCACCTCCTCCAGATAGAACCGGCACAGGTCGCTGACCACGCACTCCTCGTGCGCCGGGTCCTTCGCGGTGCACACGCGGCGGCCGTGCGTGGTCAGCAGTTGCGAGGCCCGCGTCCAGCGGTCCTCGGGCAGCACTTCGCGCAGCTCACGCTCTGCCGCGTCGCGCGTCTTCCGCTCGGTCAGGCCGAGCCGGTCGGCGACCCTCTTGACGTGCGTGTCCACGAAGACGGCCTCCTGCCCGAACGCGTTGCCCACAACGACGCTGGCCGTCTTTCGACCCACGCCTTTGATGTCAGTCAATGCCTCGATGTCCCGGGGGACCTCCCCGCCGTACTCCTCGACGATAGTCCGGCAGGCGCGCTGGACGCTGGCCGTTTTGCGCCGGAAGGTGCCGGTGGGGCGGACGATCTGCTGTATCTCCTCCTCGTCTGCCTCGGCCAGGTCCTCGGCCGCGGGGAACCGCTCGAACAGTTCCGGGGTCACTTCGTTCACCTTCTCGTCGGTGCACTGGGCGGCCAGGATGGTGGCTACCAGCAGTTGGAGCGGCGTCTCATAGTCCAGGTAGATGCGCGCGTCCGGATGCTCCTCCTCCAGGCGGTCCAGTATCCGCACGGCCCGTTCTTTACGCTCGTCCATGTTCTCGTCCATGTCACGCCCCCCTGTCTTCACAGAAGGTAGGTCCGGCGTCCCCGCCGGACAAGGGCCGCCGTACGGCGCCCGAGACGCCGCGCCTACCGCTCAGGGAGTGGATGCGGCAACACAGCGGAGTTCTTCGCCGCTCCGCTCTGACGTTCGACGACGAAGATCGCCATGCTGGCCAGCAGATTGGCCATCAACGCCGGCCGGCGGCCGAAACCGGGCGACAGGTAGATGGCGTCCATTATGCGCACCCCCTGCCGGCGGCAGAACTCGTGGAAGTCCTTGATGGTCAGCAGATGGATGTTGGGCGTCTCGTACCAGGAGTAAGGCAGCACGCCGGTGACGGGCATCTTCCCGCCAAGCAGAAGCTGCACGCGCACCCGCCAGTGGGCGAAGTTGGGGAAGCTGATGATGCCGCGTCGCCCCACGCGCAGCATCTCCTGCACCACGCGGTCCGGCATGGCCGTCTGCTGGAGCGTCTGACTGAGGATGACGCAGTCGAAGCGGTCGTCGCCGTACATCTCCATCGCCTCGAGCATGTCCCCGTGATAGACGGGCACGCCGCGGGCGATGGCGCTGTGGACCTGCTGCAGATCGCTGTCCACCCCGGTGCCCGTACAGCCCTTCTCCTGGATGAGCTGCTCCAGCAGTACACCGTCCCCGCAGCCCAGGTCCAGCACGTGGGAGCCGGGCTCAACGTAGCTCTCGATCATCTGGTAGTCCAGCCGGACCGGCATGAACAGCCCTCCAACCAGGCCAGGGCGGGCGCGCGGAAGCGCGTCCCTCCAACGTACGCTACGTCAGCCGCCCTGCCGCGCCGTGTCGTGCGTGTGGCGCAGAAACTCGCGGATCACGTGGGTCAACTGCTCGTCCTCCAGCAGGAAAGCGTCGTGCCCGTAGCCGCTCTCCAGCTCACAGAAGGTAGTCATCACACCGTTGGCCTGCAGGGCGCGCACAATCTCCTTCGACTGGTAGGTGGGGAACAGCCAGTCCCCGCTGTAGCTGACGACCAGGAAGCGGCCCTGCACGCCGCTGAACGCCTCGACGAGCGAGCCATGGTCCGCTCGCAGGTCGAAGTAGTCCATCGCCTTGGTTATGTAGAGGTAGGAGTTGGCGTCGAAGCGCTCGACGAAACTCCGGCCCTTGTACTGCAGGTAGCTCTCCACCTGGAAGTCGGGCGGGCCGAAGTCGTATCCGACGTCGTCGCGGTCCTGCAGGCCCCGGCCGAACTTGTCCCTCATGCTGTCGTCGCTCAGGTAGGTGATGTGGCCGATCATGCGGGCCACCGCCAGGCCGTGGCTCGGGGGGGTGCCCTCGTAGTAGTCGCCATCGTTCCAGTCCGGATCGCTGTAGATGGCCTGCCGGCCCACCTCGTCGAAGGCAATGCCCTGCGCGCTCAGCCGGCTGGTCGTTGCGATGGGCACGGCGCTGGCCACCATCTCTGGATACTGGATGGCCCACTGCAACACCTGCATGCCGCCCATCGAGCCCCCGGTCACGCACAGCAGCCTGTCCAGGCCCAGCTCGCGCGTGACCAGCTCATGCTGCACCGTCACCATGTCCTCGATGGTCACCATTGGGAAGTCCAGCCCGTAGCGTCTACCCGTTTCGGGGTTGACGCTGGCCGGGCCGGTGCTGCCCTTGCAGCCGCCGATGCAGTTGGAACAGATGACGAAGTAGCGTTCGGTGTCGATGCCCTTGCCGGGGCCGACCATCACGTCCCACCAGCCGGGCTTGGGGTCGTCGGGGCTGTGCCGGCCGGCCACGTGGGCGTCGCCGCTGAGGGCGTGGCAGATGAGCACGGCGTTGTCGCGCCGCTCGTTCAGCTCGCCGTAGGTCTCGTAGGCCACGTCAATCGGCCCCAGACGAGCGCCGCTGCGCAGCTCGAGACGGTCGGGCGGCTCGGCAAACCGCCAGCTCTGCGTCTGAACGATGCCCACTGATTCTTCCTGTGCCATGGCGCGGTCAAGCCCCACTTGCCGTCCGTCGGAGACAAGAAACAGGACGCTACCGAAATATACATGCTACTCCGCAGGCGCCGGAGTCTCAAGCCTGCGCGAGCGCCCGGCCGCCACATAACCTGGTAGGTCCGGCGTCCCGCCGGACCTTGCGCGGCGAGACGCCGCGCCTACCCCTGGGAGGATGCAAGCGCCTGGTCCAGGTCGGCGATGATGTCCTCCGGGTCCTCGATGCCCACTGAGAGCCGTATGAAGTCGGGGGTGACGCCGGTCTGGAGCTGCTCCTGTTCGTTGAGTTGCTGGTGCGTGGTGCTGGCGGGATGGATGGCCAGGGTGCGGGCGTCGCCGATATTGGCCAGGTGGCTGATCAGCCGGACGCCGTTGATGAACCGCTTGCCGGCCTCCAGGCCGCCCTTCACGCCGAAGCCGACCATCGCTCCGTATCCGCCGTCCAGGTAGCGTCCGGCCAGCTCGTGCGCCGGATGGTCCGGCAGGCCGGGGTAGTTGACCCAGCCGACCTGCGGATGCCCCTCCAGGTGCCGGGCCACCGCCAGGGCGTTCGCGCAGTGGCGCTCCATGCGCAGGGGCAGCGTCTCGATGCCCTGTAGGACGAGGAACGCGTTCAGCGGGCTGATGCAACCGCCCAGGTCGCGCAGCAGGTGCACGCGGGCCTTGGTGATGTATGCCTCCGGGCCGAACTGCTCCACGTAGCGGATGCCGTGGTAGCTGGGATCCGGCTCGGTCAGCTCGGGGAAGCGGCCGGACGCTTCCCAGTCGAAGCGCCCGCTGTCCACCAGGACACCGCCGATGCTGTTGCCGTGGCCGGCCAGGTACTTGGTCAGGGAGTGGACCACGATATCCGCCCCGTGTTCGATGGGCCGGCACAGGTACGGGCTGGCCGTGGTGTTGTCCACCATCAGGGGCACGCCGTGCTCGTGGGCGGCGTCGGCCAGGCCGGCCAGGTCGGGCACAGTCAGGCGCGGGTTGCCGATGGTCTCGGTGTAGAACAGCCGCGTGCGCTCGGTGGCGGCGGCGGCGAACTCCTGCGGATCATCGCTGTCGGTGAATGTCACCTCAATGCCGAACTTGCGAGGGAACGTCTGGCTGAACAGCGTGTAGGTGCCGCCGTAGAGGCCGCTGGAGGAGACGATGTGGTCCCCCTGGCCAAGGATGGTCAGGCAGCCGGCGCTGATGGCGGCCATGCCGCTGGCGAACGCCAGACCCGCCACTCCGCCCTCCAGCAGGGCCACCCGCCGCTCCAGGACCTCGGTGGTGGGGTTCATGATGCGGGTGTAGATGTAACCCGGTTCCTCCAGGGCGAACAGCCGGGCGGCGTGCTCGGTGTCGTCGAACAGGAACGAGGTTGTCTGGTAGATGGGCACGGCGCGCGCGCCGGTCTCCCGGTCGGGCACGTGTCCGCCGTGCACGGCCAGCGTGTCGAACCGCAACTCGTCGTCGGTCATGGACGGGTCTCCCTCGAGCTGAATGGGGTGGTTCACGGGGGGCAGAAGCTAAACATAACTAAAAAGGTGGACTTTGTCAACTTTATCGGGCCAGGCGGCTTTCGCGCATCCGCCGGGGCGTGGTAGAATGCCCGCAGGCTACCCTACCTGTAGCGATGGAGCCGACCATGGCGCTGCGCGCGGTCGAGGAGTATCTGCGCCCGGACGTCATCCAGCAGGTCGCCCGGCTGGACCTGAAGGCGCGCTTCATCGTCGAGGGGTTCATCGCCGGCCTCCACGACAGCCCCTACCACGGCTTCTCCAGCGAGTTCAGCGACCACCGCAAGTACAGCCCCGGCGACGACCCGCGCGGCATCGACTGGAAGGTCTACGCCCGCACCGACCGGCTCTACATCAAGCGCTTCCAGGCGGAAACGAACCTGGACTGTAACATACTGCTGGACGCCAGCGAGTCCATGGCCTACAGCTACGGCGGGGTGATGACGAAGCTGGAGTACGGCATCTGCATGGCCGCCGCTCTCGCCTACATGCTGATCGGCCAGCAGGACAACGTTGGCCTGGTCACCTTCGACCAGGACCTGACCAACGTCGTGCCGCCCCGCTGCAAGAGGTCTCACCTGGCGGACATGCTGGGTGTGCTGGCCGGTTCGCTGCGCCACGAGCCCTCGCGGCTCAGTCACTGCCTGCATCGGGCGGCGGAGATGCTGGGCAAGCGGGGGCTGCTGATCGTGTTCAGCGACCTGCTGCCCGCCGGCGAGGACGACCAGCAGCAGGTCATCGAGGGGCTCCAGCACCTGAAGTACCGGGGCCACGACGTGATCTGCTTCCAACTGCTCGATCACGCGGAGCTGAGCTTCCCCTTCGAGGGGCCGGTGCAATTCGTGGATGTCGAGACGCTGCAGACGACCCGGGCGGACGCCGACGCCGTGGCGGCCGCCTATCGAGAGGAGCTGGAGGCGTTCATCGAGCGATACCGGGAGGCGACGCTGGACGACCAGATGGACTTCGTCCAGGTGGACACCTCGGACTCCTTCGACAGGGTGCTGCTGTCGTTCCTGCGGGCGCGGCAGGCGCGGTTCTGAGCCCTTCGGCAGACTCCGTGGTGAGAGAACATGCAGATAAGCTTCCTCCATCCGTGGGCGCTGTGGCTGGCGACGGGGGCGGTGGTGCCGCTGCTGATCCACCTGTTCTCGCGCCAGAAGCCCAGGCAGGTGCGCTTCCCCGCGGTGCGGTTCATCCGGCGGGGGCGGCGGCGCAGCCTGCGGCGCACGCGGCTGAAACAGCTCCTGCTGCTGTTGATGCGCATGGGGCTGATCGCGCTGGTGGCGCTTCTGATTGCCCGCCCTGTGCTGGGGCGCGGGCCGGCGGGCGCCGGCCAGTTGGGCGCCACGCCGGCCGCCGTGCTGGTGGTGGACGACTCGCTGAGCATGAACTACGCGGTCGGAGATGAGAGCTGGTTCGACACCGCCCGCAACCGTGCGCTGGAGTTCCTCAGAGCGCTGCCTTCGGACTGCGCCGTGGCCGCGTTGACCGCCTCGCGGCCCACCGGGAAACTGGTGCGGGACACTGCCGATGTAGCCGGTCGCATACGCGGGCTGGGGCCCACGATGACGGCCGCCTCCTGCTGGCGGGCACTCGAAGCCGCCTCTGCCTTGCTGCGCGGCACCGGCGCCGGTCGGAAGGACGTGTTCGTGTTCACCGACATGACGCGCGGCGCCTGGCCCGGCCATCAGCAGCGCAGACTGGATCTGGGCGAGGACACCAGCCTCTTGCTGGTGGACTGCGGCCGCGAGGACGCGGTAAACGGCGCCGTGGTGGACCTGCGCGATACCGGCGGCTCGGCCCTGGAGGGCGGCAACCTGTTGCTCAACGCACGCGTGGCCGCCTCCGGCGGGCCGGTCAGCCGCACCATCCAGTTCGAACTGAACGGGCGCCCGGTCAGCCGTCGCGAAGTGAGCCTGGCGGCCGGCGAAGAGCGGACCATCCTGCTGGAGGGCGAGCTGAACCGGGCGGGCCACAACTGGGGACGGGTCAGTTTCCTGAACCCCGACGCGCTCGCTCCGGACGATGCGCGGGCGTTCACAGTGTCCGCCGCCCCGAAGCTGAATGTCCTGTGCGTGGAGGACGAGCCGGACGCGCCCGAGCCGGCGTGCCAGTTCGTGCGGCTGGCGCTGGACCCTCAACAAGAGGGCGAGCGCGCTCCGTTTCGCGTGAGCACGGCCGCTTCCGCGGCGCTCAGCGGGGCGGAGGGGCTCGCCCTGGCGGACTACGACCTGGTCGTGCTGACGGGCGCCGGCGCACTGGACAGGGCGGCATGGCAGCGCCTGGGCACTTATCTGTCGGGCGGCGGAGGGCTGCTGGCCTTCTGTGGGCCGGCGACGGCGGACGCCTACCGCAGCGAGGAGGCGGTGGGCGTGCTAGGGGGCCGCGTGGGCGAGGTGGTCACCGCTCCGGCCCGGGAGGCATTCCCTCTGCGCATCGTCGGGCCGGACCATCCGTTCGTCCGGGCGCTGCGCGCTTCGGGCGCGCCGCTGGAGCAGGTGCGCATACTGACCTGCCGCCGTCTGGAGCCATCGGGGACGGCGCAGGAGCTGATGAGCTTCGGGCCCGGCCTGCCGGCGCTGGTGGTGGACGAGGCGGCGGGCAGGTCGGCGGTGTTCGCCTCCACCGCCGACGACCGATGGGGCGTGTTCGCCCGGACGCCGGGCTTCGTCCCTTTCTGCCGGGAGATGGCCCTCCACCTGGCGGCGCGGGAGGTCGGGCGGCTCGGGAGCTACGCCGTCGGAGCGCATGTTCCGATCGAGTTCCAGCCGTCCCGCTGGCCCACCATCGTGCGCGTGCGGCCGCCGGGCTCGGGCGCGTCGGAGCTGCTGATGCCGGGCACCACGCCGGGCCGGCGCACCTACTGGAAGACGCACCGGCCGGGTTACTACGCCGTCGAGTTCGAGCGGCGCGAGGAGACGTGGGAGCGGGGCTTCGCCGTGAACCCCTCGGCCATCGAGAGCTACCTGGATCGTGTGCCGCCGGAGGAACTGCGCGAGAGCGTGAACGCGGCCGCGGTGCGGCTGGTGGAAGAGGGCGTCTACGGTGTGGAGGCGGCGGGAGAGCATCGGGGCGCGCGCGATCTGAGCCCGTTGCTCGTCGGGTTCGCCCTGGCGCTGCTGCTGGCGGAGGGGTTCCTGGCCAATCGGTTCTACCGCACGCCGGCAACGGCTGAACCGACCACGAAGGACACGAAGGGAGCAACAACCACGACGACACCACGAGCACGACGGAACGAAGTCTGAATCATGAAGTCTGAAGTTGCTCTGTAGAAAGCATGGCTTTCCTGCTACAGACCAGCGAGCCGGCTCCTGCTGAACAGCCGTATGTAGCACAGGCACCCTCGCCTGTGGCCGTTCCCAGCCGAGGGCGGCTGGGCTACAAGCCATGCTTTCTACAGAGCAGTCTGAAGTGGAAACCGGGAACTACGACCCCCCGAGGGGGGACTTCAGCCAGTCGGCCACGCGCGTGGGCAGGGACGCTTCGACGCGCACCGCGTCCGAGGGGCAGACTTCCGCGCAGCAGTAGCAGCAGATGCACCGGGCGCGATCCACCGTGTAGGAATCGGTGGCCGCATCGTGGGTGATGGCGTCGCTGGGGCAGTTGACGGCGCACTCCCCGCACTGGCGGCACCTGTCGGGGTCTATCCTGGCGTAGCGCTTGTTGAACGTGCGCAGAACGCCCCGCACGACCCAGCGCGGGATCGCCCGCGCCAGCACGCTGTCCGCATAGGTGGGAGGCTTGGCGAAATCCTCGGGAGCGAATGCGGCCGCCGGCTCCCCCCGGACCCGGATGCTGACCGGTGCGGCGATGCCCAGGCCCCGACGCTGGCACTCTGCGAGCAGCGGGACCTGCATCGGATCGAAGCCCATGACCTCCGCGCAGAAACTGTCCAGCGCGACCGGATCCGCGCTGGCGGCCAGCAGCTCGACGTGGCGCAGATCGCCGTTGCTCGGGCCGCGTCCCTCCATCCCCATCACGCCGTCGCTGAAGGCCACCGTCCGGGGCAACTCGGCGTAGAGATCGGCCAGCAGGACGGCGAAATCATCCGGGCGGGGGGCCAGGATGTGCGCGTCCTTCTTTGCCGCTCCCGGCACCAGGCCCAGCATGTTCTTGACCGGCCCGGTCACGTAGGTGAGCATGTGGGTCTTGAGCTTGGAGACGGAGACGATCAGGTCGAACTCGCCCAGGTTCTCCGGCAGCCGCATCTCCTTGTAGATTCGGGCCTGATCTGAGCGGACCAGTCGGCGGGGCTGGTTGTCCACGTTGTAAAGGCGGGCGTCCAGGTCTTCAGCCACTTTCTCCATGCCGGAGCGGTGCAAGGCGCGTCCGGTGGAGTTCTGGCTGAACGAGCCGCAGGAGTCCCCGACGGCGACCTGGCAGCCGAAGTCGGACTGGAGCGTCCGGGCCAGGGCACGGACCAGGGCCGGATGCGTGTTGACGTGGTGCTCCGGGCCGCGGGTGCTCGACAGCAGATTGGGCTTCAGCAGGACGCTCTGCGCCCTGATGAACGCCTCCTGAAGGTCGGGCAGTTCCTCGATACACGTGGACACGGCGCGGCGGATGGTGCCCTTGTTGTAGCTGATGCAGCGGGCGGTGCCGACGGTGGCGCTGTCGCTCGCCCGGCGCAAGGATAGGTCGGCCAGGGTTGTTCTGGCTCTTTTCACTGCGGTAAGGCTCCCGGAAGGCCACGTGTCATTCTACCCACTCGGCCGGGCCGTCCGAAAGCGCCGCGCCTGCTGCGCAGGTTGCTGGAGGGGCGCGCAAGCTCTGTGGCGTCCGCCTCGCCATTATCCCCAACAGGGGTAGGTCCGGCGTCCTCGCCGGACCTGGGCCGCCGTACGGCGCCCGAAGACGCCGCGCCTACCTGCGGGGAGGGGGCCGCTTTGCGTGACATGCCCTTGGAGGGACGCGCTTCCGCGCGTCCGTGCCGTCTGTCCCGCCGGCGGCGGGACTGCCCTGCCTCAAGCCCCGCCCCTGCCGCAGGGTCATTCAAGAGTCGTCAGCAGCGCACGTTCCCCCGGCCCGGAACCCGCACAGTGTGTAGCCCAGCCGCCCTCGGCTGGGGGCAGAAGACGAATCACGGCCGAGGGCGGCCGTGCCACATAGGCCAGGTCCCTTCTCGGGCAGCAACTCGGCAGTTCAGGTCGGTTCAGTCAGAGAATTGAATGACCCTGGCGCCTGCCGTCCGCCGTTTGGACAGCACAGGCCGTTTCGCCTATAATGGGGTAAGTCGCGCCACACACAAGGGATGGGTGATACACCGGCATGCTGAACGCAGTGCTGGAGAAGGTCGGAGACGCGTTCAAGGCCATCGTGGGCACCTCGAACGAGCGCCTTCTGCGCGAGTTGATACCGCTGGTGGACCAGGTCAACGCCCTGGAGCCGGAGTTCCAGCGCAAAACCGACGCTGAGCTGCGGGAGCTGACCGCCAGGCTTCGCCAGCGGCTGCGCGGCCCGAAGAGCGCCGAGGAGAAGGAGCAGACGCTCGAGGAGATCCTCCCCCACGCCTTCGCCAACGTGCGGGAGGCCGCACGGCGGGTGCTGGTCACCCCCGCCGAGGACAGCCCCTACCCCACCATGCGCCCGTTCGACGTGCAGGTGCTGGGCGGCATCGCCCTGCACCGGGGCATGATCGCCGAGATGGTCACCGGCGAGGGTAAGACGCTGGTGGCGACCTTCGCCGTGTACCTGAACGCGCTCACCGGGGACGGCGTCCACCTGGTGACCACCAACGACTACCTGGCCCGGGTGGGCTGCGAGTGGATGCGGCCGGTCTACAACATGCTGGGCATGACGGCGGGCTACATCGAGAGCGGGCAGGATCCGGCCGAGAAGCGCCGCGCCTATAGCTGCGACGTGACCTACGGGAAGAACAGCGAGTTCGGGTTCGATTACCTGCGCGACAACATGCGCTACAGCACACAGAGCCAGTCGCAGATGTGGCGGGGGCTCCACTACGCCATCGTGGACGAGGTGGACAGCATCCTGATAGACGAAGCCCGCGTCCCGCTGATCCTGAGCGGACCCGTGACCCAGCAGTCACAGAAATACTACAAGGCCAACAGCATCGCCCGCTCCCTGGAAGCCGGGCGGGACTACGAGGTGAAGGAGAAGGAGCAGACCTGCCACCTGACCGACGAAGGGGAGGCCCGCGTCGAGCAGATGCTCGGGGTGGACAGCATCCGCACCGAGGAGACCATGGAGTGGCCCCACTTCGTGGAGAACGCGCTGAAGGCGCATGAGTTCTACCATCGGGACCAGGAATACATGGTCAAGGACGGCGAGGTGGTGATCGTGGACGAGTTCACCGGCCGCCTGCTGGAGGGGCGCGTCTGGGGCGACGGGCTCCACCAGGCCGTCACCGTCAAGGAGGGCCTCCGCCTGAAGGACGAGACCCAGACCGTCGCCACCATCACCTACCAGAACTTCTTCCGCCTCTACAACAAGCTGGCGGGCATGACGGGCACGGCGATGACCGAGGCATCGGAGTTCCACAAGATCTACGACCTGCCCGTGGTGGCCATCCCCACCAACCTGCCGCTGATCCGCGAAGCTCACCCCGACATGGTCTTCGCGGACGAGAAGGCCAAGTGGCGGGCGGTCACCGAAGAGATCGCCGATAAGAACGAGGAGGAACGCCCCGTCCTGGTCGGCACCCGCAGCGTCGAGAAGAGCGAGGAGCTGAGCCGCAGGCTCAGCCGAAGGGGCATCGAGCACGAGGTGCTCAACGCCAAGCCGGAACACGCCGCGCGCGAGGCGGAGATCGTCGCCAATGCCGGCCAGCCCGGCGCCGTCACCATCGCCACGAACATGGCCGGCCGCGGCACCGACATCGTGCTCGGCCCCGGCGTGGCGAAGAAGGGCGGCCTCCACATCGTGGGCACCGAGCGGCACGAAGCCCGCCGCATTGACGACCAGCTCCGCGGACGCGCCGGCCGCCAGGGGGATCCGGGCAGCAGCCGGTTCTTCGTCTCGTTCGAGGACGAGCTGATGCGCATCTTCGCCCCGCCGAAGATGCGCCGCTGGCTCCAGCGGGTGGGCATGGACGAGGACGTAGCCCTCGAGAGCAAGATGGTCACCCGCTGGATCGAGAAGGCCCAGAAGCGCGTCGAGGAATACAACTTCGACGTGCGCAAGAACCTGCTCGAATACGACGAAGTGATGGACGAGCAGCGCAAGAGCATCTACTCCTGGCGCCAGAAGTTCGTCGAGGACCGGGACGTCGAGGCGGAGCTGCTCACACTGGTCGAGGACGCCGTCCTTGACGGGCTGGATCTCTACGTCAACCCCAAGGTATCCCCGCAGGAATGGGACGTGGAGGGGCTGGCCGACTGGTTCGAGCGGAAGTTCGGCGAGCCGCCGGAACTGCCGGAGGAAGCGCCGCGCCCCGGCGACTTCGAACAGCGCCTGATCGAGCAGGCGAAGGCCATCTTCGAGCGCAAGTGCGAGAGCGTGGGCCGGGAACGCCTGCTGGACTTCGGTCGCGCGCTCGCCCTGCGCACCATAGACATGAAGTGGAAGGACCACCTCCACGCGATGGACGTGCTGCAGAGCGGCATCGGCCTGCGCAGCTACGCCCAGCTCGACCCCAAGCTCGAATACAAGAGCGAGGGCGGGGCGATGTTCGAACAGATGCTGATCAACATCGCCGACGAAGTGACCGACCTGCTGTTCCGCGTCCAGGTCGAGGAGCGCACCGGCCGCCAGGTGGCCGACATCTGGCAGGTCTCCGACGTGCGGCAGGACCAGTTCAACGTCGGCCAGTACGCCCAGGAGCAGGAGCAGCTCGCCGACTCAGCCGGCGTCACCAAGAAGGTCGAGACCATCCACGTCGAGCAGAAGGTGGGACGCAACGACCCCTGCCCCTGCGGCAGCGGGAAGAAGTACAAGCACTGCTGCGGCCGTCCCGGGCGGTGAGCGGGTAGCAGGGAGCCGTCTCCGGCAGACGGACATGCTTCGTAACATGCTGTCGGAGTGACGCGCCGGCCGCGGCCGGTAAACTCTGGCGCGTCCGCTCGGGCTCAGCCACCGACCGGCACCAGGACCTCCACCGCCTCCAGGCGCCGCAGGTTCACACCGGGCTGCACCTGCACGCGCAGGAACAACGGCCGCATCCGGTCCGGCTCGACCTTCTGCACCGTGCCGGCCGGCAGCCCCGCCGGCACCCGCAGGCCCGGCGCCGGCTCCACCTCCAGCGCTGTGGTGACCAGCTCGTCGCCCGGCTCTACAAAGGCACCCCTCTCCAGCCAGTCGGCCAGGCACGTCCGCCCGCCCGTCCCGGTCAGCAGGCACAGATCCCGGGTCCGGGCCATCCGGCAGGGCACCACGCTTTGGGGGTCGGTGATCAGCCTGACGCGGCACTGGCTCGGCCCGGCCCGCTGGACCACGCCCACCAGGGCGCCCATGCTGGTGACCGCCATGCCCTCCCCGACGCCGTCCCGCGTGCCCGCGCGCACCGACACGCTGTGTCGTGCGGCCGTGGCGTCGTAGGCGGCCACGGGCGCCCGCACGGCCCTCACCGGGAACCGCTTGACCTCCAGCGCCTCGGCGCTGCTGAGGGCGGCCTGACGGCGGCGCAGTTGCTCGGCCAGCATCGCGTTCTCGCTGCGCAGACGCACCACTTCCCGACTCAAGGCGCGCTCCCTGTCCTGTTCAAGGAACATCTCAGTCAGCGTGCCCGTCGTGGCCAGCGCATGGCCGCTTCCCTGGTAGAGTGCCGTCTGGGCAGGCCCGGCGGCCTCCTCGAAAACCACCCGCGCGGGCGCCGTGAACCTGGCCGGCATCAGGAACAGAAACGCCGAGACGACCACCAGCGCAATGAGCAACCTCAGGCGCTCCCACGCTCTGAGCAGCAGTTTCCACATGGCGTTCGCTTCCCGGAGAGAACAACCCTTGCGCACTCATGTCTACCCTGAGCCGGCCGTCGGATGCAAACGGCTCGTGTGTTGACATGTTCCGCCACCGGCGCTACGCTCGAACGGACGCGCGGGTAACTGGTAACGCGCGTTACGGTTCGGACGCCGCCTGTGAATCTACAGCTCAAGGGGGTCCCACCATGAGATGGGTGCTGCTGGTTTGTTTGCTTG
>JAWOCH010000345.1:0-6979 GCA_046483865.1 Candidatus Brocadiia bacterium
CAGCGTGCCGGGCTCCGTGGCGTGGCCCAGGGAGTCAATGACGCGCAGGGCCTCGACGGCGTGCTCGTCCAGCGTGAACTCCCCGGCCTCCCGGGGGCTGATCCCGCCCATCAGCGGCGCGAGTTCGGGCAGGCAGGCCTGCAGCAACCCGCAGTCGCGCATCCAGCCAATGCGCTCGGCCACGCCCACGCTGCCGGCCAGCAGGTCCAGGAGCGCCCGGCCGGCGTCCTCGTCGCAGCGGAATCTCGCGCCCGCCGCGTCCAGGCTATCGCGCACCTGCTGGAGCAGTTGCTGACTGACGGGCAGATGGCGCCGCTGGCTCAGCAGGAACAGACGTGTCATCCGGGGCGCCCCGTCCTGCGGCGGGAAAGCGGGCTCGACTGCGCTGTAGATGCGGCCCTCCACTTCGACGAAGCCCTCGCCCAGGTCGCGGCGCGGGGGTTGGGCGGAGCGCCGCCAGGCCACCCGGTGCAGGTGGCAGAACTGCTCCTGCATACCCCGCAGCACGGCGCAGACGCGGCCGGTATGGGCGAACAACTCCCGCATCAGGGCGGCGTCGTCTGCGTAGCCCAGGGCGGCGGCCACTTCCCCTTGGAAGCGACGCTGCAAGAGGTTGGCGGGGTCTCCGTGCAGCAGGTGCAGCCGGTTGCGTGCGCTCAGCAGGAAGTCCAGCGCCGCGCTCAGTTCCGCCCGCTGGCTATCGGTCAGCAGAGCGGCGCCGTTCTCGGCAGGCAGCCCGGGCAGTGCGGACAGGGCGTCGTCCAGTTTCTGGGCGGTTCCGATGTCCCGCAGGCAGCCGGCGCCTTCCTTCAGGTTTGGTTCGGTGCAATAGGGCGAGCTGGTCAGAGGGTCGCGGCGGGACAGCACTTCGCCGAGAGCGCTCTCCGCAAAGCTGCCCCAGCTTCGGGGCAGGAAGCGCCTCACCAGGGCGCCGCGCAGCTCCTCGTGCAGATTCCGCGAACCGGCCACCCGGCGCGTCTGCAGCATGGCCACAGCGCCCACCGGATCCTGCCGCATGCGTTCCACTACCTGCGAAACGGTCCGGGCGGCGCAGGCCGTGCGGCAGCCCGCCTGATGCAGCAGGTCCGCCAGTGCCTCGGACGCTGCCCGGGCGGCTTGTGCCTCACGACCGTTGTGCAGCACCACCAGCCGCACCGTGCTGCCGGGACTCATCAGGCGGCGCCCGTAACCGCCGGTGGCCACCCATGCGAGCTGCAGGCTGTCCGCCCCCGCCTCCGCGACCGCGTGGGGGATGAGCCGTTTGACCAGTGCGTCGGCCGACCAGCACAGGAAACGACCCAGGGGAACGCCCGACTGGTCGGGGCTGAAACCGGTAGCGGCGGCCTGGAGGGTGCGCTCGCGGAACTGCCGGCCGGCCGCGGCCCAGCCGTCGGCCGGCACCTGGCCGGCGACGCCCAGGGCGGCCGCCGCGATCTGTTTCACATCCTGAATGCCCAGGCGTTCGCTCATGGTCGGCTTCCCACGGTGCGGGGCAGAGAGGAGACTGCGCTACGTGTCCAGCAACGGTTTGAGGGCACGCCCGGTGTGGGACTCGGGCACTTGCGCGATCTCCGCCGGGCTGCCCTGTGCCACTATACTGCCGCCTGCCTCGCCCCCCTCAGGGCCGAGGTCAATAATGTAATCGGCATTCTTGATGACTTCAAGGTTATGTTCGATGATAATCGCGGTATTGCCCATGTCCACCAGGGCGTGGAGGGTGCGCAGCAGTTTCTCGATGTCGGCGAAGTGCAGCCCGGTGGTCGGTTCGTCCATGATGTACAGCGTCCCCTGGCCGGTGCGCTTGCCCAGTTCGCGCACCAGCTTGATGCGCTGCGCCTCACCGCCGCTCAGGGTGGGGCTGGGCTGGCCCAGGGTCAGGTATCCCAGCCCGACGTCGCGCATCACGTGCAGCTTCCGCTGGATGGAGGGATAGTCGCGGAAGAACTCGGCCGCCTCCTCCACGGTCATCGCCAGCACGTCGGCCACGTTCTTGCCGCGGATGGTCACCTGGAGCGTCTGCTCGCTGTAGCGGCGGCCCTGGCACTCCTCGCAGGTAAGCCACATGTCGGGCAGGAACTTCATCTCGATCTTCTTCTCGCCCAGGCCGGCGCATTCCGGGCAGCGACCCGCCTTTGTGTTGAACGAGAACCGGCTGACGGTGAAACCGCTGATCTTGGCCTGGCGGGTCTCGGCGAACGCGCGCCGCACGTCGTCGAACACCTTCGTGTAGGTGGCGGGGCAGGAGCGCGGCGTGCGGCCGATGGGGCTCTGGTCTATCTCCAGCACATGCTCAACGTGCTTGACTCCGCTCAGAGAGCGGTGTGCGCCGGGCTTGGGCCGGCTGGAATACAGCCGACGAGACAGCGCCCGGTAGAGCACGTCGTGCACCAGACTGCTCTTGCCGCTGCCGCTGACGCCCGTCACGCAGCAAAGCACGCCGAGGGGGAACCTGACGGTGATGTCCTTCAGGTTGTGTTCTCGGGCGCCGCGCACCGTGAGTGTCTGGTTGTCCGCGGCGTGCCGCGACCCTTCGGGCACGGGTATCCGTTCGCGCCCCGTCAGGTAGCGGGCCGTCACGCTGTCAGCACAGTCCAGCAGGCCGGCCGGCGTTCCGTTGAACACCACGCGGCCGCCCTTGCGTCCGGCGCCCGGGCCCAGGTCCAGCATCCAGTCCGCCCGGCGCATCGTGTCCTCGTCGTGCTCGACCACGATGACCGTGTTGCCCTCGTCGCGCAGGCGCTCCAGGGAGTTCAGCAGGCGCTGGTTGTCCCGATGGTGCAGGCCGATGGAGGGCTCGTCCAGCACGTAGCATACGCCGGTCAGGCCGCTGCCGATCTGCGTGGCCAGGCGGATGCGCTGGAACTCGCCCCGGCTCAGCGTATTCGAACGGCGGTCCAGCGTCAGGTAGTGCAGGCCCACCTCGAGCATGAAGCCGAGTTTCTCGCGGATTTCCTTCAGGATGGGCTCGGCTATCCGGCCGCGGGAGCCTTCGAAGGTCAGCTCATCGGCGAACTGCCGCGCCTCCCGCACGCTCATCGCGCACAGGCGCGCGATGTTCAGCCCGTCCACCGTCACGGCCAGCGCCTCCGGGCGCAGCCTGTCCCCCTCGCAGGCGGGGCAGGGAGTGGGGCTCATGTACTTGCGCAGCTTGCGCCGGGTGGCGCGGTGTGGGGACTCCTCCAGCAGCCGCTGAAGGGAGGGGATCACGGCGCTGTCGGCGTCCAGGTCGGTCATCTCCTCCAGCCGCTCGCCGCGCAGCAGGGCTCTGCGTTTGCGGGCCGGCAGCTTGCCGAAGGGCCTGGACCGGTCAATCTCCAGGGCATCGGCGATCTGGTCGAGCATCTGTTGGAAACGCCGCCCGGTGCGGCCGGTCCAGTCGTCCCAGGGCCGGACGGCGCCCTCGGCGATGCTCTGGGACGGATCGGGCACGATCAGCTCCTCGTCGAAGCTGTCCACGCGGCCGAGGCCGTCGCAGTCCGGGCACTGCCCGTAGGGGCTGTTGAACGAGAAGGTGTTGGGGTTCGGCTCCTCGAATCCCCGCTCGCACTCGGGGCATGCGTAGAGCTGGCTGAACAGCAGTTCCTCCCCGCTCTCCAGCAGTGCGATGCAGGTGCCCGAGCCGACGCTCAGGGCGGTGCGCACGCTCTCGGTCAGGCGTCCCCGGTCGCCCGGTTTCACGGCCAGTCGGTCCACCACCACCTCGATGTCGTGCGTCTGGTAGCGCTCCAGCCGCTCCACTTCGTCCAGGTCTCGGACGGTGCCGTCAATGCGGGCTTTGACGTAGCCTTCGGAGCGGATGCTCTCCAGCAGCTCGCGGTAGTGGCCCCGGCGGCCGCGCACGACGGGCGCCAGCAAGGCCAGCCGGCTGCCGGCGGGCAGGTCGGCGATGGCCGCCACTATCTGCTCCAGCGTCTGGTGGCGTATCTCCGCCCCGCAGTCCGGGCAGTGCGGCGTGCCCAGCCGTGCGAACAGCAGCCGCAGGAAGTCGTAGATCTCCGTGGTGGTCGCCACGGTGGAGCGGGCGGAGGCGCCGCGCATCTCCTGCTGGATGGCGATGGTCGGGGGCAGGCCGACGATCAGGTCGCAGTCCGGCCGCGGCATCTGCTCCAGAAACTGGCGTGCGTAGGAGGACAGGCTCTCGATGTAGCGCCTCTGGCCCTCGGCGTAGAGCGTGTCGAAGGCCAGCGAGGACTTGCCGCTGCCGCTGACGCCGGTGACGACCACCAGCGCGTCGCGGGGCAGGGCCAGGTCAATGTTCTTCAGGTTGTTGGTGCGCGCGTGGAGCACACGGATGTGCCCGTCGCCGTCGGGCGCCCATCCGCCCATCTGCTCTGCAACGGCCTGTGCCTGCGCGTTCATCGCCTACTCATTCCCGGCCCCGCCGCCCGCGGACGACGAACCGGATGGGGATGGAGGTGAACGGAAAGCGCGCCCGCAGTGAGTTGGCCAGGTAGCGCTTGTAGGGTTCGTCAATCAGGTCCGGGTGGTTCGTGAACAGGGCGACCGTGGGCGGCCGGACGCCGACCTGGGTGGCGTAGTAGATGCGCCCCTGGCGGCTGGGCGTGGAGGGCGGCGGGTTCTGCGTTGTCATCTGCTCCACGGCGCGGTTCAGCTCGCCGGTGCCCACGCGCACGCCGCTCTGCTCGTGCAGCGCCTGGGCAAGCTGGACGAGTCGCAGAACGTTCTCGCCCGTCGCTGCGCTCACGCAGGCCACCGGGGCGTAGGTCATCATGGGCAACTGGTCGCGCACGTATGCTTCCCACTGCTGCGGGCTGGTGCCGGTGGCCAGGTCCATCTTGTTGACCGCCAGCACGCAGGGCTTGTGCTCCTCGGCCACGCGGCCGGCCAGTTGCTTATCCAGGCGGCCTATCTCCAGCAGCGCGTCCAGCATCAGCGCCACCACGTCGGCCCGGCGGATGGAGCCGAACGAGCGCGCCGTGCTGTAGAAGTCCACCGAGTCCTTGATCTGCTTGCGCCGCCGCACGCCGGCCGTGTCAATGGCCACGAACTCCAGCCCGTCCAGGCAGAACCGCACGTCCACCGAGTCCCGCGTGGTGCCCGGAGTCTGGCTGACCACCACGCGCGGCTCCTGCGCCAGGTGGTTGACCAGTGTGCTTTTGCCCACGTTGCGGCGGCCGACGAAGGCGATCTTCATCGGCTCGGGCTGCGGTTCGTCCGGCGCCTCCGGCAGCCGGTCCATCATGCACTCGACCAGCCGTTCGGTCCCGCGCCGGTGCACGGCGCTGGTTGTGAGCACGGTGCCGAAGCCCAGGGCATAGAAGTCGGCGGCTGCCACCTCTGTCTGCGGGTTGTCGCACTTGTTGGCCACCAGCAGCACTTCCTTCCCCGCCCGTCGCAGTTCGTCGGCTATCTGGCGATCAAACGGCTGCAGGCCGACGCCCGCGTCAACGACCATCAGCACGAGATCCGCCTGCTCGATGGCTATGCGTATCTGCGCCTCCACGTGCTCGGCCAGTTCCTCTTCGGTGCCCATGCCGCCGGTGTCCACCAGCTCGAACTGGCGGCCGTCGCGCCGAACGACGCGGCTGATCCGGTCGCGGGTGACCCCGGGCGTGGGCTCGACGATGGCCACCCGCCGGCCGTAGATGGCGTTGAACAGGCTGGACTTGCCGACGTTGGGTCGGCCGACGATGACGGCGGTGGGCATCTGCATGGCGCTGCCTGGCGAAGGAGCACTATGGAGGGTGCGCGGCGCGTCCCTCAAACCACCCATTGTAGCACGCTGCCCCGCTGGCGGCTACTCGACGCCGTAGAAGCGCCGCAGTTCGCGCTCCCGGCCACGGCTCCACCCCTCGGAGTGCTCCATCAGCCATTCGTAGCACTGCGGCAGCGACATCCCCCGTCCGCCCCCGGCCGAGTGCAGTTCCTCCTCGGAGACCCACCGGACGGCGTTGTCCACGTACAGAACATTGCGGCCGCCCGGTTCGATGTCGGGCCGCGCGTAGGCGATGATCAGTTCCGGTGGGGCGCTCTTGGGGATGGGGCCGACGTACTCGTAGCTGTAGGGCAGGCGCATGGCCCCGCGCCGGCGCGGATTCGTGTCCCGGGGGTCCACAAACACCTCGGCTCCGCTGATGTAGTCCTCCTGCAGCAGCACCTCCAGATTCAGCGGGAAGCGCCCCTGGTGGTCCATCTTGTACATGGCTATCCCGAGCCCAATCTCGTGGAGGTCGGACCTGGCGTCTGCTTTGGCGGCCTCAGCGCGGGCGCCTTTCAGGGCGGGCATGAGCCTGGTGGCCATCATGCCGACCCAGGCCGCCGTGTAGGCCCGCCGGATGCCGGCCACATCCCAGTCCTGCGTTCGGAACGCCATGCGCACCTCGTCGCCGTCGCGCGACACTGCGACGGTGGCCTTCGGACCGGGCTCGGTCCGGGGGAAGCTCTGCAGAAGGTAGCCCAGGTCCAGCCGCAGCAGAGCGGCCTGGTCGGTGACGCGTGGCTCCAGCGTTGCTGCTCGGGATGCCGTCGCCCAGGCCACGTGCCGCTTGAGCGCGGCCGGGCTGCCGGCGGCCATCATCAAGTTACTGGAAACGAAGTAGTACACCGGAAAGGGGCCGATCCGCCGGATGTTGAGTCCCTCGAAGTCCTCCTCAACCGCCGGCGCACCCGTCATCGCCGTCAGGATGGAGTCCAGAGACTCCTGGAACCCGCCCGGCTCCTCCAGCGCCAGCACGAAAGTGATGTCGCCCCGACCGATGAAGCCGCCGGCGGGGGCGGACGGCAAGTAAAGCGCCGCGCCGGAGCCTATCTGGTCGAACAACTCGTCCAACGTTATTCCCCATCTCTGCTCTGCACCCTGTATGCGTCGAGCCGCCTCGCCGTTCCCGAGTTCCCCGTCGGCCTCTACCAGCAGGTCGCGCAGCGAGCCGAGGAACTCGCTCGCGTCGCCCCAGTTCAGCAGCAGGGCGGCGGCCGCATCGTGGGGGACCCAACGGCCCGCTCGGAGGCCCTCCTCGGG
>JAWOCH010000426.1:0-8554 GCA_046483865.1 Candidatus Brocadiia bacterium
TGAACTGCCGAGTTGCTGCCCGAGAAGGGACCTGGCCTATGTGGCACGGCCGCCCTCGGCTGGGCTACACACTGTGCGGGTTCTGGGCCGGGGGAACGTGCGCTGCTGACGACTTTTGAATGACCCTCGCGAGGCGGTGCTCAGCTCACCTGTCCGGGCCGCGCGGCCCGGAGGGGCAGACATCCGGCGGGCGCAACTCAATTGCGCGGCCCGTCTTGTCGCGCCGGCGGTGGCCGAAACTCGGCATCTCGGCCAGTTCAGCCAGGCTGAACGTCGGGCCCTCCACGCAGACCCGTCGCCCGTCGCAGTCGCACTGGCCGCACACGCCGATGCCGCACTTCATGTAGCGCTCCAGGCTGGCCTGGCCGTCTATGCCGGCCTCCCGGCAGATCTGCGTCACCGGAAGCATCATCTCCTCCGGCCCGCAGGTATAGACCATCTGCACGGCGCCGGCCTGCGCCTGCTCCTCCAGCCACTCGGTGGGGAAGCCCTGCCGGCCCGCCGAGCCGTCGTCGGTGAAGACGACCTGCTCCGCAAACCGATCGGTAAAGAACAACGCGTCCTTCGTGCGGGCGCCCTGCACAACGGTGGCCTCGGGCAGGCGCTCGGCCAGCAGCGCGAGAACGGCCATGCCGCAGCCGCCGCCGATCAGCGCGACGCCCTCCCCCGGCTCGCGCTCCCCCGCGCCCCAGAAGCCGCGGCCGTACGGCCCGCGCAGGCCGACCCTGTCGCCCGGGCTCACGGCGCAGAGGCGCGTCGAGAACGGCCCGCGCTTCTGGACCGTGATGCCCACGCGCCCTTCGCCCAGGTAGCTGACGGCGTACGGCTTCTCATCCATGCGCGGGATCCACAGCATGAAGAAGCGCCCGGGGACGAACTCGTCCATGCACAGGCCCGGCCGGTCGCCTGCGCCGTCCAGGTCGAGGAACAGCGTCACCGCCGCGGCGTTCTCGCGGCACACCTCGGCGACCTCCAGGACCACCGGCAGAGCCGGCCGAAGCGGCGCTGTCTGCGTCTCAGTCATGGCTTCCTCTACTCAATCGCGCAACCGCGCACCTCGTCCAGGGACACGATTCGCAGCCGGGCGCACAGGTCACTCAGTTCTGCGGCTATCTGCGCGAAGACCTCGATTCCCCGATTGTAGACGGCCGTCCCCACGCCGACAGCATGGGCGCCCGCCATGATCATCTCCAGGGCGTCCCGACCCGTCGCAACACCACCGACGCCGATGATGGGCGTCTCATGGCCGGCCTGGCGAAGCGCGGTGGCCACGTCGTAGACGCAGCGCACGGCCACCGGCCGCAGCGCCGGACCGCTGACCCCGCCCATGCGGAAATCCAGCACCGGCTCGCGCGCCTTGACGTTGATGATCATCCCTGGCCCCAGCGTGTTGACGGCCGATATGCCGTCCGCCCCGCCCTCGACGGCGGCCAGTGCCAGCTCGCCGATGCCGGGCACGTTGGGGGTGAGCTTGACGAAGATCGGCCGGTCGGTCACCTGCCGCACGGCGCGGGTGATGCTCTCGGTTGCCTCGGGCGTGGCGTGGCCGGCCAGCGTGCCGTAGCCCGGCGTGTGAGGGCAGGAAAGGGGCAGCTCGACCGCGGCGAACCCGCAGGGCATGAGCGCCTCGGCAACGCGGGCGAAGTCCTCCGCCCTCTGTCCCACGGCGCTGGCGATGATAGGTATCGGCAACTCGCCGACGCCGGCGAACTCACGCGCCGCCTCCTCCATGCCGGGGTTCGAGTAGCCCACGGCGTTCAACATGCCCGCCTCGTAGGCGACGACGGTGGGGTTGTGGTGGCCCTCTCGCGGCGCGACGGTGACGCTCTTGATGACCGCCGCGCCAACGCCGCAGTCGGCCACCCGGTGCAGCAGGTCGCGCGAGACGCCGAGGACGCCCGAAGCCAGCACCGTCGGGTTAGCCATCGCTATGTCGCACAACCGGACGGAGATGTCCGGAGTCGGCACGGCTGCGCCTTCCATGGGCCACCCCTGCGCGGGAGGTCGGTCAAAGCGGCATTATAGGAGCGGGCGGCCTGCCCCGCAATTCCCAGGCAGCAGAGCGGCCACGTGGACGGACATCCTTGCGCGCTGAAGAGCGCTCACGTATGTTGCCCGGTCAGTACGATCGTGGACACCCCTCGTGGAGGGCGGGAACGCGCAGGCATGGTTTCGACCAACCAGCAAGACGACAGGCAGGCCGCCGGCGTCCCGGCGATCCCTCTCCGGCTGTGGCGGGCGCTCCGCTCGCGGCGCAAAGCCCTGCTGGCGGGCCTGCTCCTGTTCGCCCTCGCGGTGTCGGCATACCTACCGGCGACGCAGAGCGGCTTCATCTGGGACGATGACGATTACGTTCAGCAGAACCGGCTGTTGCGTTCACTGGCGGGGCTGCGACGGATCTGGTTCGAGCCCACGGCAACCCCGCAGTACTACCCCCTCGTGCACACCACCTACTGGCTGGAGTACCACCTGTGGGGCCTGGAGCCGGCCGGCTATCACGTGGTCAACATCCTGCTGCACGCAATGTGCGCCGTGCTCGCGTGGCGCGTGCTCAGGTCCCTCCAGGTTCCCGGCGCATGGGTGGCAGCCGCTGTCTTCGCCGTCCATCCCGTGCACGTGGAGTCGGTGGCCTGGATAACCGAGCGGAAGAACGTCCTGTCGGGCGTTTTCTACCTGGGGGCGGCGTTGGCGTACGTCCGCTATGCCTTGCCCGAGCGCGGGAAACCGGATGCAGGGCCCCGGCGCTACGGGTCGAGGTGGCTCTACGCCGCGTCGCTGGCGCTGTTCGTCCTCGCCCTGCTCAGCAAGACGGTCGCCTGCTCCCTTCCGGCGGCCGCTCTGCTGGTGCTCTGGTGGAAGCGGGGGCGCCCGAAATGGCAGGACGTGCGCGACCTGGCGCCCTTCTTCGTGGTGGGCATCGCACTGGGCCTGGTCACCGTCTGGCTGGAGAGGCACCAGGTGGGGGCTGCGGGCCGGGAGTGGAGCCTGTCAGCGGTGGAGCGCGTCCTGATCGCCGGCCGTGCCCTGTGGTTCTACGCGGGCAAGCTGGCCTGGCCGGCCGAACTGACCTTCACCTATCCCCGCTGGGAGGTCAACCCGGCGGTGTGGTGGCAGTATGCGTTCCCGGCGTCGGCGGTGGCGTGTGTGGTGGCACTGGCGCTGGCCCGACGTCGCATCGGGCGGGGGCCGCTGGTGGGGGTGCTGTTCTTCGCGGGCACGCTCGTTCCTGCCCTGGGATTCTTCGACGTGTACCCGATGCGGTTCTCCTTCGTGGCCGACCATTTTCAGTACCTGGCCAGCCTGGGGCTGATAGCACTCGCGGTTGCGGCGGTCAGCTCGGCGGCCGAGCGCCTGGGCCGACCGCCCGGAATTGCGGCGGCTGTAGCGGCCGCGGGCGTCCTGGCCGCCCTGGGGATACTCACCTGGCAGCAGACGCACATCTACCGGGGCCCGGAGACGCTGTGGCGGGACACGCTGCGCAAGAATCCGCAGGCGTGGCTCGCCCACAACAACCTGGGCAACATCGTGCTGAACCGGGGCAAGACGGAGGAAGCCATCGCCCATTACCGCGAGGCGCTGAGCCTGGGATCGAACCTGCCCGAGACGCACAGCAACCTGTGCCTTGCACTCCAGAGGCAGGGCAAACTGGACCGGGCCGTCGCGCATGGCCGGCGGGCACTGCAGCTCAAGCCGGACTTCGCGGCAGCGCACAACAACCTGGGCCTGGCCCTGCAGGGTCAGTACCGAATCACCGAAGCCGCCGGGCGTTTCCGTGAGACACTGCGGCTCGACCCCCACCACGCGAAGGCCCGGGCCAATCTGTGGAACGCCCTGCGTGTGGAAGCAAGGCTGGCCGAAGCCGTCGAGCGCCACCGCCTGGAGCTGGAGGCAGACGCCCGCGACGTGGAAGCACTCACCAATCTCGGACTGGGCCTGGTCGCCCTGGGGAAGCCTGAGCCGGGCGCCGTGCATCTGCGCGCGGCCATAGAGATCAAGCCGGACCATGCGCCGGCCCACCATGCCCTGGGGCTGGCACTGAAGGCCCGGGGCAAGCTCGATGAAGCTGTGCGCCAGTTCCGCGAAGCGCTGCGCTGCCAGCCGGACCATCAGGAGGCGCGCAAGCACCTGGAAGGCACGCTCTGGCTGCTGTCTCCCGAAGGGCGCCGCCTCGGCAGCGAGCGGGAGGCAGTGCCCGCCGCCCCCGGCTAATGCCGCCGGAACAGGTTGTACTTCAGGATACAGCGGACCATGTCAGCCGCGTCGGTCCAGCGGATCTTCTTGCCCTCCTCGTAGGTCCTGCCCAGGTAGGATATTCCCACTTCGTAGATGCGACAGCCAAGCGTGGCCACCCTGGCGGTGATCTCCGGCTCGAAACCGAACCTGTCCTCCCGCAGCTCGATCCGATCGAGGACTCGCTTCCTGAACACCTTATAGCAGGTGGTCATGTCGGTCAGGTTCAGGTCCGTGAGCGCGTTCGACAGCAACGTGAGCACGCGGTTGGCCACGGAGTGCCAGAAGTAGAGCACCCGGTGCGGCCGACCGGTCAGGAAGCGCGACCCGTAGACGACGTCCGCCTTGTCGTCCAGGATGGGTTCCAGCAGCGTGGGCCAGTCGGCGGGGTCGTACTCCAGGTCGGCATCCTGGATAAGCACTATCTCACCGGTGGCCGCACGGAGCGCCGTGCGTATCGCTGCGCCCTTGCCCCGGTTGACAGGATGCCGCAGCACCGTGACGGACCCGTGTGCCTCCGCCAGGCGTTCCAGCACTTCGCCGGTGCCGTCGGTGGAGCCGTCGTCTACGACGACCACCTCCTTGTCCAGCTTCACGGGCGCGTCCCGCACCCGGTCAAGTAGAACGGCAACGGTGTCCTTCTCGTTGAAGCACGGCACTATCACTGTGAGCTTCACCATGAGCGCCTCGATGCCGGGATCAAACGGGACTGACCGATCGGCGCCGCGCCCTCCGCGGCGGCTGCGTCACGGTCTCACCACAGGCTGTAGAGTTCGGCGACGTTCCCGGGCGCGCCGATCTGCCGGCCCGTAACCCGCCGCAGCAGTTGCACACCGGTGGCCACGGCCTGGCCGCGGTAGTGGTTGTTGGCGATGACGAACATACGCTCGACCTTTGCGGCTATGTCCTGGAGGGCGGACTGTATCTCGTCCAGTTCTTCGCCGTTGTAGAGGTAGTCGTACCGCTCGTCGCGGCCGGCCTCCTCGTCGAACCACGCCTCGTAGTTCCGCCCGTGCAGACGCAGGTATCCGGTCGGGCCGAACCCGTGGGTGGTCAGGGGCATGTTGCTGCGGTAGCGGGGCTGATCTATGTTGCAGAAGCCGACTCCCAGGGACTCGATGAACTGCAGCGCCGCGGGCTGGTTCCACGCCTTGCTGCGCACCTCCAGCACCAGCGGCAGGTCGCCGAACTCAGTCACCAGCCCGCGCAGGTGCTCCTGGCTCTGCCGGTTGAAGCGAAACGACCACGGGAACTGCATCAGCAGCGCCCCCAGCCGGCCGGCCTCCACCAGGGGCTGGATGCCGTCCCGGAACACCTCCACGTCCTCCTCGGTCCAGCGCTGCTCTCGCTGGTGGGTGAACCGCCGCCACAGCTTGGCGGTGTAGAGGAAGTCCGGGTAGTCCGCCACGTCCTGCACCCACCGGTGGCAGAACCCCGGCTTCGGCGGGCGGTAGAACGTATTGTTCAGCTCGATGGTGTTGAAGAACTCCGCCAGGAAACGCGGCGGGCGGAATCCCCTCGGCTTCGGGTCGGGGTAGACGATACCGCTCCAGTCGTCATATGACCATCCGGCGGGGCCGACGTGCAGTTCGGCGCCCGCGTCGGTGCGGTAGGCTTTGCGTTGGAACAGGCTCATAGTCTGCCCCTCGCCGGGACCGGTCACCATTGTATCCCGACTCGGCCAGCACGACAACTGCATAGAGCGCCCAGCAGGCACCGGCTCAGCGTTCGGACGCTGAGCACCGAGTGCAGCGGCCGCAGCCCGGTCAGCGTCCAGCACAGCGCATCGGCCAGTCGCCTGTCGCCGCGCCCGGCGGCCACCAGCCGGTTCAGGGCAGCCGGCCAGCGCAGCCAGCGCCGGACCCACTCGGCCCGGCGGAAGCGCTCCCCGTACTCCGCCCGCACCGCCCTTTCGTAGCCGGCGAGTCGGCGGCGGCTAAGATCGCCGACCCGGAGCCCGTCCAGGACAGACCGGCCCGCCAGCCGCCCGGTCGCCAGAGCGGTGGTGATGCCCTCGCCGTTGCACGGGTTGGCTCCTCCGGCGGCGTCGCCGGCCACCAGCAGCCGCTCGCCCACCAGCCGGGCGCCGCGCAGAGACATCCGCACCGGCGCCCACTCCAGCTCGCTCACCCGTCGCGCGCCGGCCAGGTATCGCCGCGCCGCCGGCGAATCGTCAATGAACCGCCGGAACCTGCGCTTCAGGTCCAGCCTCTGGTCGGGCAGCACGTGGGCGGCGACGCCCACGTTGAACAGGCCCCCGGGCAGCGGGAAAACCCACGCGAAACCGGGCAACAGGAAGGGGTCGAAGCTGTGCAGGATCAGGTTCTCCGGCAGGCGTCCTCCCCGGAAGTAGGCCCGGCAGGCGTAGGCCGCCGGGCCAGCGGGGCGGCCCAAAGCACCGGCTGTCCGCAGTGCGGCGGCGTTCGCTCCGGTGGCCAGCACCGCGCACTGCCCCGCGAAGACCTCTCCCCCGGCGCAGCCCACCTCGATGCCGTCCTGCCGCAGCCGGAAGTCCGTCAAAGTCCGCCCGGGGAACAGGCGCGCCCCGGCCCGCTGCACGCGACGAGTTAGCTCTGCATCCAGGTCCCGGCGGCGCAGCGTGGCCCCCGGCCGCTCGGCCAGCGTGCTCATGGCTGCTCCGTCGGGTGCGCGGACGATGCTGCCCTCGATCGGGAGTGCCCCTTCAGCCGCGGCGGCAAGCCCCATATCCTCCAGGATGCGGAGGCACTCCGGGCTGAGCGCATCCCCGCAGACCTTGTCCCGCGGCAGTTCCGAGCGATCCAACAGCGCCACGTCAGCCCCCGCGCGGGCCAGCGTCCAGGCCGCCGCGCAACCGGCCGGGCCGGCTCCAATGACTACGACGTCAGCCCTCATGTCAACTCCCCCGTCGCTGGGCCGTCCGAAGGTAAGCCCGATCCAGCCGCGCGAAGTAGGCGGGCGTGCTGAACTCGTCCCTCGCCCTCTGCTGGGCCCGGGCGCTCATCTCGCCGTAGGCATCCCCGTCCGCGCAGACCTCCATCACCGCCTCGGCCAACGCCTCCGGACGAGGAGCCAGCGGCGGCCGGAGCTGGTCGGTCGCCGGGTCGTACACCACCTCGGGCAGACCGCGCACCCCGCTCCCCAGCCCCGCGTACTCCTCAACGGGCAGCACCCCCGGGACCACCACCCCCGTGCGCCCGTCCAGCACCGCCTCGGGCAGGCCGTCAACACGCGTAGCCACGACGGGGCATCCGTAGAACGCCGCCTCGATGCTGACGTTGCCCAGCGGCTCGCGCAGGGATGGAACCACCATCACGTGGATGCGTCTGTAGAAGCTCGCCATGTCGGATACCAGCCCCGGGAACCGCACCGAGTCCTCGATCCCCAGGGCGCGGGCCGTCGTCCTCAGGTTGTGCTCCTCCGGCCCCGTGCCGGCCACGTCCAACTCGAACCGCTCCGACTGCTCCCGCAGACGCGCAAGGGCGTGCAACGCCAGCACCGCCCCCTTGATGGGGACGAGCCGCCCCGCGAACCCCAAGCGCACAGGGCCGGCTTCGGGAAGAGCGCGGGGCAGCAGACCTTCGGGCGGCGTGCGCAGGCGCGCTCCGTTGTAGCAGACCTCCGCAATGCCTTCTCCCAGTCCCCAGCGCAGTTCCAACATGCGGCGAGAGCCGTGGGAGTTGACCAGCACCCCATCCAACCGCTCCAGGAATCGGCCGACCTGCTCGGGGTCATGGTTGCCCCAGGCGGCGCCGTGCTCGTAGTAGAGCATCGCCGCCGGCGGCGTGACTGCTTCGCCGAGCCGTGCGTGCTCCAGCCTACCCAGGCCGCTGTGCAGGACTATCAGATCCGGCGCGGCCCGGCGGACGACGGCGCGCCGGTTCAGCTCCCGCAGGAACGCCGGCCACCGGGGCAGCTTCAGCGGGCCGGCATACTTGCCGTAACTGACCGAAGCCGCGTTGCGGTGGACCGTCCGCTTCAGCACGGGATGAACGCGCCCGTGAACGGCCAGGACATGGTGCTGAAGGCCTGTCTCGCGGGAGCCCTCCAGGTACGCCGCGAACAGGCGCTCCACCCCGCCCATCGTGTCCAGCGCCAGAACGTGGAGGATGCTTGTCTTCGGCACCTGCTCTCCCCTCTGCCGACGCATTGACCACGCGATTATAGCCGTCGCCGATCAGCATCGGCAAACTGCGGCAAGCTAAGCGGTGCCCCGTTCGGGACAACGGCTTCAGGGGAAGCGGCGCAGTAGCTCCAGGAACTCGCGCGGGCTGACTACCCGGACCCCGCCGCAGGCATCCTGCGGGAAGTGACGGGCGTTGCCGGTCACGAGAACAGCCCCCGC
>JAWOCH010000022.1:0-7162 GCA_046483865.1 Candidatus Brocadiia bacterium
CGAGGGCGAGGAACTCACGCTGCCTCAGCTCCACGGCATACTGCAGCGCGATTACGACGGCCACGAGCAGCTCAGACAGAGAATCCTGCACGACCTGCCCAAGTACGGCAATGACCAGGACGACGCCGACGCGCTGGCAAAGGAGATCGCCGAGTTCCTGATGGAGGCAACCGGGACCTGCACGGTGGGCCCGCACCGCTACGTGCCGGGATTCTTCTGCTGGGTGAAGCACGAACAGCTCGGCGCACAGACGGGCGCGACGCCGGACGGGCGCATGGCCGGCTGGCCGTTTGCCGACGGAGCCGGCCCGGCGCAGGGACGCGAGCACCGCGGCCCGACGGCCTCCGTGCTGTCCACCACCTGCTGGAGCCATCGCGCCGCGCTGGGCGGTCTGGTCTACAACGCGAAGTTCTCCGCCGACCTGTTTGGCGAAGCATCCGACCGGGAGGCGGTGCGCGCTGTGATCGAGACCTACCTGAGGCGCGGCGGTTTCGAGATACAGGTCAACGTTGTCAGCGCCGACAAACTGCGCGAGGCACAGCAGCACCCCGAGCAGCACGAGGACCTGCTGGTCAGGGTCGCCGGCTACTCGGACTACTTCGTGCATCTGAACAAGAACACCCAGGACGAGATCATCGCCAGGACGGAGTTCGGCCGCTGAGCCCGGCCTGCGCGGCGGCCGATGCCCTGCACAGCACATGGAGGTGGAGCATGGAGGTGCCGCTTGCCGCACGCGCGCGCGGCGCAAAGGAGCTTGACGTGGAGCGTTTCCTGCCCTGGATCGCCGGACTGGGCTACCGGGGCGTCGAGGTGGGCATGGGTGTGTTCGAGGATGGTCCGCCCCCCGCCGAGTTCCGGCGGCTGGCCGGAGAGGCGGGCCTGACCGTCACCACGTTCATGGGCTCGCGGGAGCTGCTCCGCGACCAGTCCGAGAGCGTCGTGGAGCACTGCCGGGCGCTCGGCTGCCGCTACGTCGTACAGGCATGGGGGCCCGTCGAGGACGTGCAGCAACTACGCGAAGTGGCTGCTGAGTATGACCGGACGGGCGCCCGCTACCATGCGGCCGGCCTGCAGTATTGCTATCACAACCACGACCACGAAATCGGAACGATGTTCGGCGACAGGTGCGCACTCGACGTGCTGCTGTCGCAGACTGAGGCGGACCACTTCAGGCTCCAGGTCGACCTCGGCTGGGTGGCCTACGGCGGACGCGACCCGGCCGAGTTCCTCTCCGAGCACGAGGGCCTCTGCCCGGTGGTGCACCTGCGAGACATGCGCGATCCCGAGACGCGCGGCGAGTGGGCGCCCATCGGCGAGGGGGTCCTGAACATACGGGACATCGTGCAGACGGCGCTCCGGTGCGGGACGGAGTGGGTCATACTCGAACAGAAGGCCCTCAGCGGGCTGTCCCGCGAGGAGGGCATTGAGAAGACGGCGGACTACATGCGTCAACTCGGCCTGCTCTGAGCGCGGGCCAGGGCGTTCCACTGGAAGGAAGCAGCACCCATGGGATTCACAGTCGGTGTCGTCGGACTGAACTTCGGCAGTCATTTCGCCAATCTGTTCAACGCGCATCCCCTCTGCGACGAGGTCGTGCTCTGCGACCTGCGGGGACACAAGATCAGGGAGGTGGCCGATGAGTTCGGCATCGAGGGACGCACCAGCACCTCACTGGAAGACCTGCTGACGATGGACGTGGACGCCGTCGCCCTGTTCACCCAGCGGTGGACGCACGGCCCCCAGGCCATCCGGGCGCTGAAGGCCGGCAAGCACGTCTACAGCGCCGTCCCCGCCGCCGTGACCATCGAGGAGCTGGACGAGCTGGTTACGACGGTCGAGCGGACGGGCCTGACCTACTGCCTGGGCGAGACCAGCTACTACCGTCCGCAGACCATCTGGTGCCGCCGCCGGTTCGCCGCGGGGGACTTCGGCGAGTTCGTCTACGGCGAGGGGCACTACTACCACAACATGGCGCACTGGTTCTACCTGCCCTTCTACGACGCCAACGGGCCGGAGTGGAAGAAGTTCGCCAGCGTGCCGCCCATGTGGTATCCCACCCACTCGGTCAGCCACGTGCTGGGGGTCACCTTCAGCCGGTTCACGAAGGTGAGCTGCTTCGGGCGGGTGGACGACCACGAGGACGGCCTGTTCGACCCGGAGCTGAGCTACTTCGACAACCCGTGGAGCAACCAGTCGGCCCTGTTCCAGACCGCCGACGGCGGCATGGCGCGCATCAACGAGTTCCGCCGCAGCGCCGCCGGCCCGAGCCGCCAGAGCATCATCGGCACCCAGGGCGCCTACGAAGAGCAGTGCAATCCGCACCGGGGCGACGTCTCCGTGCAGCAGCAGATGGACGGCACCGAAGCCGAGGCGAAGGAGACGGCCGCCAGCCAGGCCGTCTGGACCGAGATACGCTGGGAACAGGACCCGCACACGCCCGACGGCAGCTACGACTACGTCAACGCCCAGCACTACATCCAGTTGCACAAAGAGGACGTGACGCCGATCCACCGGCTGGACGGCGTCGAGATCACCGAAAAGAACCTGGGCGACCTGCCGCGGGAGTACCTGGGGCGGCGGCACCGCGGCGTCTCGCCCGTGCACGAGGTGGAGCGGCTGCCGGCCGAGTTCGTGGGCATGCGCAACGGGCACTGCGGCTCGCACCAGTTCCTGGTGCAGGACTTCCTGGAGGCGATGGACACCGGCAAGCTGCCGCCGAACCACGTCTGGCTCGCCGCCCGCTACAACGCCCCCGGCATAGTCGCCCACCAGTCCTGCCAGAGGGGCGGCGAGATGCTGAAGATCCCCGACTTCGGCAAACCCTCCGCCGACGCCGAGTGCATAGACCCCCTGGTCAACCTGCGCGACTGAGGGCCTCGCCGTCAGAAGTACATCTTCTCGGCGACCAGGTAGGGGAAGTCCGGCTCGCGCTCGTTGGGTTTGGTATGCTCGATGGAGCGGGCTATCTGTTCGGAGCGGCGGCGGACGCTACGGTTTATGAGCATCTCGCGGGCTCCGGCCAGGGCGCCGTTGCCGATGCGCACCACTTTCTCCGGCGCCGGGGGCAGCAGACCGATGGCCACGGCGTTCTCGGCGTTGATGAAGTTGCCGAACCCGCCGGCCAGGAAGATGCGCTGCACCTGGTCCAACTCGACCCCGTAGTAGCGCATCAGCAGGTCCTGGTCCAGCCGCAGCCCGGCCTTGGCGGTTATCAGCTCGTAGATGTCCTGCTGGGTGATGCAGATGCCGTCGGCCAGGCAGAAATCGTCCCCTATCTTGGCCGTCCGGCTCATCCGCCCGGTGCGCAGCATCTCGGCCAGCAGGTCGATAAGTCCCGACCCGCAGACGCCGACCGGCGGCTTGCCGCCGATGGTCTCGTAGCCCGCCTGGCCGTCGGTGATCCACACGTTGCTGATGGCCCCCTCAACGGCGCCGCTGCCGCAGGTGACGGTGGCACCCTCGTAGGCACCCCCGGCTGCGCAGGAGGCGCTCATCATCCGGTGCCGGTTTCCGACGACCACCTCCCCGTTGGTGCCTATGTCAATGACCATCGAGATGCCTTCGGACTGGTCCAGGCGGCTGGCGATGACGTCGGCCAGGGCGTCGGCGCCGGCGTGGCCGCCTATCAGCGCGCCCCCGTAGACGTTGGCCTGTGGACTGATCCGCAGGCCGAGTTCCCCCGCCTCCATGGTGACCGCGTCGGGATCAACAGGCTCGAACGGGATGACGCCCAGAGAGCTGACATCCTGGCCGAAGAATATGCCCCGCATGGTGCTGTTGCCGACCACAACGGCGTCGAAGATGCTCCCGCGCAGCTCACCGTGCTCCGGTTCGAGTCCGGCCAGTTGCTCGTTGACGCCGCCGATGACGCTCTGCTGCAGCTCGGCCAGGCCGTCCTGGTGGGCCATCGTGTGGCCGATGCGGCTGATGATGTCGTTGCCGTAGGATATCTGGGGGTTGGTGCGGGCGGCCGTGGCGATGATGCGGCCGTCCTCCAGGTCCACTACCTGCAAGGCCAGCGTGGTTGTGCCGACGTCGAGGGCCAGGCCGTAGATTTCGCCCCGGTAGCGTCCCAGCTCCTCCCCGGAGGCGCTGACGACGCGCCTGCCGTCCCTGTGCACGAAGGGCTCCAGGGGCACGTCCTCGGTCTCGACGGTCTGGGTGACGATGCTGTAAGCGCCGAGTTCCTTGACGAAGACGGTGACATCTGCCTGCGGATTGACTACGCGGGCCTGACAGGCCAGCCTCTCTCCGGGTGCCAGCCGGTGGCCGTTCTCCGGTTCGGTCTTCGAGTTCATGCACTCCGCCCCGCGCTCGACGCGGACTATACAGCGGCCGCACTTGCCCAGGCCGCCGCAGTCGGAGGGTATCTCAACCCCCGCCCTGCGCGCGTGCTCGAGCAGCGTCCCGCTGAACAGCTCTACTCCCTGCCTGGCTTTCCGGTACTGGGGGAAACGCATCTTCGGCATGTCGTGTTCTCCTGCTGCTATGGCCGCCCCGCACAGGACATTAGCTGTGCGGGAAAAGCATCCCGCCGGGGACGGCGGACCTGCCCATTGTGCCACGAACCGCTACTCTGTGTCTCCGGGCTCGCTTCCTCCGAAGTACCTGTCGCGCCACCACAGGAAGTAGCTCCACGCGGAGCCGGGACCGGTGCCCTCTTCCGCCATCGCACCGTCCTGCACCCCGGCCTGCCGGCCGAGCATCTCGCAGGGCTCGCCTTTCGCGAGCAGTCGGTAGGCGCAGTTGATCACGGCCAGCTTGCGGTTGGCGCCGGTGTCATCGGGGTTGCGATCGGGATGGTGCTCCTTGCAGGCGCGGCGCCAGGCCCGTTTCAGATCGGCGTCGGAGGCATCCTCACTCACGCCCAGGATGCGGCGTGCGATGCGCCGGGCCTCCGGACCACGCCCGTCAGGTTGCTGCCGACGCCGGTCATCCATGCTGGTCACCCTTCCGTTCTGCGCGAACGGCCGTCCTAACCGGGCATCTCGAGCGGCTCCACCTCGATACTGCGCGGCCGGGTTGCCTTGCTCCAGTCCTTGGGGGCGTTGATCTCACCCAGCGTTTCCAGCTCGTCCAGCGCCTCCAGGCGCCGGTATATGCGCAGCCATGCGCAGTCCTGGTCCGGGTTGGCCTCGCACTTGCCATCGGACGCCGAGCCGCCGCAGGGCCCGTTCATCATGCCCTTGGCGCACTGGGTCAGCGGGCAGATGCCCACCAGCCGGCCCAGCTCGCACTCGCCGCACTGCTGGCACTTCTCCTCGAAGCGGCTCGGTCCGCCGCCCATGTGGCCGACGGGATTGGTCGCGGGGTAGAGGGGCTTGACCAGTCCGAAATCCTCCTCGATGACGTGATCCCACACCGTCTGCAGACCGTCGCCGCAGCACATCATCAGCACTGCGTCGCACTGCTCCACGGCCTCGCGATGCTCGGCAAACCGCGCGCTGCTCCAGGGCAGATAGCAGGTGAACTCGCCGAACGGCGGCGCCACGGCGGCCAGCACCTCCTTGCCGTGCTCGGTCAGGGTCTGGCGCATCTGCTCCACCTCCGGCGCGCCGCCGGTGTGGAACACGGTGGCGCACCCGCCGCAGCCGTAGAGGACGACTTTGTCTTTGCCCTCCAGGTAGTCGAGAATCTCTTCGAGGGGCTTCAACTCCTGCGCGATCATGCCGTCTCCTGCCTTTCTCTTTGAAGCTCGGTCCCCGGCGGGCGAACGAACGTGCGCCGGGATTCCGCCACCATCTGCGCCACCACGCGCGCACATAACGGGTTCTCGTCGCGTCCTATCTCCCGGATGCGGCCGGGGTCCACCTCAGCCAGCGGACGGCCGAGCAAGTACTGCCGTATGCGCTCGACTGTTGCTGCGCACTGCGGGGCGTCAACGATCTCGAATGCCTCGAAGCGCAGTTCCCCCGTGCGGTCGCTCATCATGCAGCGGATTCTTCTGCGGCAGTCCTCTTCCGTCATGCTCACGATGCCCTCCGCGGGCCGGGGCTCACTCCGGTATTGTGTCAGCAGCCACGTATTTGACCAGCAGGTCCGAGGAAGGCAGCAGGACATAGTCCTCGCCCTCCATCCTGACCTCCGTGCCGCTGAACTGCTTGTAGATGACGCGGTCTCCGGCGGCCACTTCTTCGGTTGCGTCCTCTGCCACCGCTACGACTTCGCCCTCGTTCTGGGATTCCCTGGCCGTATCGGGCAGTTGGATGCCGCCGGGCGTCACCGCAGGCGCCTCCAGTGGCTTCACCAGCACGTGTCCGTTGATGGGTTCAATCTTCATCATTCCTCCCTTTCCGACTGTATCCCGAGAAGCCTGTCGAGTTCTGCCCGGTTGAACCCGACCACGAGTCGCCCGTTGATGTCTGTCTGGGGCACGGCCATCCTTCCGCTGCGCCGCGCGATCTTCTCCGCTGCACGTTGGTCGCGGGAGATGTCCACCTCGCGGAAGGATACACCGTTCCGACGGAGGTATGCCTTCAGCGCCCCGCAGGCGGGGCACCCGGGCCCGCTGTACACAACCACCCGACGCCGGGGGGCCTCCTGCCCCGCCGCCACGCGAGCGCGGCTGGCCCCGGAGAAGTGCACCGCGTAGAACCGGGCGCTCTGGACTCCCTCGACCGACCGGGTCACCTCCCCGTCCTCGATGGCCAGCACGGTGGGCACCTTCTCGACGCCGAACTCCTTGTGCACGCCCGGCACCTTCTGCACGTCCACTACGAACACCGGCACGCCGTCCTCCTGCTCGCTGAACTCCTCCAGCTCCGGCAGAGCGCGCCGGGCGGCCTCCGAGAACTCGCCCCAGAAGGCCAGCACGAGGAAGTCGGCGTGCTCCTGCTGCGCGCGGCGCAGATGCTCCCGGTCCTCGACCCACTCAAGCATCGTCCGGTTCTCCCCGTTCAGCGTTCGGGCCCCGACCGGTGCTCCTGAGCCGGATCGCCCCACGGGGGCATTCCCGGACGCAGATGCCGCAGCCGGTGCACTTCTGCGGATCGGTTTTGGCCACGTAGGTAACGCGGACGGCACCCACCGGGCAGAGCTGCTCGCACAAGCCACACCCGTGCATCTGGATCGCTCCACCACGGCGTAGCGGTCGGGCGCGCCGGCCGTGTCCAGATCGGTTATGCGCCCTTGCACAGCGCTGACCTGCTCCAGCAGGTCGGTC
>JAWOCH010000115.1:0-2632 GCA_046483865.1 Candidatus Brocadiia bacterium
GCCTTTGGTGCCACGCCGCAAGGCGGGTCGGACCTCGATCCGATGCTGATCCGGTTCTCGGACCAAGAAGATCCGGCCAACTGGACGGCAGCTGCGACCAACACGGCGGGGGACTTGGTCCTCGGTTCGGGGTCCGAGATTGTCGTGGCCGTGGAAACGCGCCAGCAAACGCTGGTCCTGACCGACACCGCCGCCTATTCGATGCAGTACCTTGGGCCGCCGTTCACGTTCGGTGCAACTCGGCTCTCGGACAACATCAGCATCATCTCGCCCACCGCCGCCACCTCGGTCGACGATCTTGTCCTGTGGATGGGCGCCGAAGAGTTCTTTATCTACGACGGCACGATCAAACCGCTGCCCTGCCCGGTGAAGGACTTTGTGTTTGAAACGCTGAACAAGGACGAGCCGTTCAAAGTCACCGCCGGCAGCAACACCGCGTTTGGCGAGATTTGGTGGTTCTACCCCTGTGCCATCAGCAGCGAGTGCGACCGCTACGTGATCTACAACTACCAGCAGAACATCTGGTACACCGGCACGACCCGCCGGGACGCATGGCTGGACCGCGCCAGCAAGAACAAGCCGGTGGCAGCCGGGGGCGACGGCTACCTGTACTTCCACGAGGTCGGCAGCGATGACGGGTCGACCAACCCGCCGTCACCGCTGGGGGCTTTCATCGAGTCCAGCCCGATCGACATCGGCGACGGGAACGAGTTCTCCTTCATCACCCGCATCCTGCCGGACGTGGACTTTCGCCAGTCCAGCTCCTCGTCGCCGGAAGTGACGATGACGCTCAAAGCCTACAACTACCCGGGCCAAGGTGTGAGGTCCACGGACGACGGAAATGTGGTGCGCTCTGCCAGCGCGCCCGTGGACATCTACACGGACAAGTTGGACGTGCGCCTGCGGGGCCGCGCGTTCAGTTTGCGCATTGAATCTGACAGCCTCGGCACGGCGTGGCGATCTGGCGCGAACCGTGTTGACCTCAAACCTGACGGCCGCCGCTGATGTCACGTAACCTCAACCTCCCATATCTGCCCGTCCCGCCGCAGCAATACGACCAGCGGTACTTTGCTGAGCTGGTGCAGTCGATTGCATTGTTCATGCAGCAGACTAAGAACCCGGGCGAGGGCCGGTTCACGAAGGTCACCCTGACGGATCTTCCCACCTCCGACGCTGGTCTCGAGCCCGGTGCGCTGTACAACGACGGTGGCACAGTAAAGGTGGCGTCCTGATCCAGCCTTTGCTATAGTGGCGGAAACAACCACTCTGGTGATTGAATGGCTCTTCCTCTTCTCGCTCCCCTGATCGGTGGCATGCTCGGCACGGCGGCAGCGCCGGCGCTCGGCGTCGGCTCGGCCGTGGCGGCGGGTCTCGGCTCCGGCATCGGCTCTCTGGCCGCGGGCGCGGAACCCGAAGAAGCGCTCTTTGCCGGACTGACTGGCGGAGTTGGATCGAAGATTATGCCGGGTATCATGGGTGCCGCCGGAAAAGGCGGCGAAGCGGCGGCCAGCGCCGCCGCGAGCGGCGGCGGTCAAGCGGCCAGTCAGGGCCCGGATGTGATGAAAGCACTGCAAACCGGTGCCCAGTTTATGGGCGGCGGCGGTGGCGGCGAAACGCCTGCCTCGGCGCCTTCGTCCGCTCCGATGAACCTGTCGGGTGGGCAGCAAGGCGGTGGCGCGGCCATCCCCCAGCTGACGCAGCCCGACCCCCCGCAAGCGCCCGCCGCTGCTCCGACCGTGCCGGAGGTGGACACCGCCCCTTCGGGTGGCATCGCCTCGTTCGCCGAGGAGGAGCTTCGCCGCCGCGGGCTAAGCAGCATCCCCAATCTCGGGGACCCGGAAACGGCCAGAAATCTGGCCAGCAACGTACGCGGCGAGTTTGCCATGGGCGGCTTTGTCGAGGGGCCGGGGACCGGCACGAGCGATGACGTCCCGGCGACCATCTATCAGGACGGCGAGCCGGTGGAGGACGCCGCCTTGTCGGACGGCGAGTTCGTCATGACGGCTGACGCCGTGAAGGGGGCCGGCGGCGGCGACCGGAAAAAAGGCGCGGCGGAGATGTACCGCATGATGCGCCAATTTGAAGAAAGGGCAGCCTGATGTGTGGCGGCGGACAACCCAAATCAACCACGCAAACGCAAGTATCGCGCCTGCCTGAAGAGGCGCGACCGTTTCTCTATGGTGGTGACGGCCAAGCCGGCCTCCTGCCGCAGGCTTACGAGCTTGCACAGCAGCCCATGCAGCTGCCGGACTACATGGCTGCAGACCGCACGCCGACGCAGGTGGCAGCGGAAACCATGGCCCGAGAAGGCCGGGGCAGCTACCAGCCCTACCTGCAGGCAGCGCAGGGTTTGACCGGTCAGGGGGTCATGGCAACCGAACAAGCCGGCCAGCTCTCGCAGCAAGAGCTGGGTGAGGCTCAAACGGAACGCGGCGCGGCGCGCGACGCCCTGTCGGGAGCGTTGGCCGGGACGGGCGCAGCGGGCGCCGGCGCACTTGGCGCGGCGCAGCAGGGCATTGCCGGGCTGTCTGGGACGGGCGACATGTACGACCCGAACATGGTTCAGGGGTTCATGAACCCGTATGAGCAGCAGGTCATCGATTCCGCGATGGGCGACATCGCCCGCAGCGGC
>JAWOCH010000437.1:0-9396 GCA_046483865.1 Candidatus Brocadiia bacterium
GGCGGTCAACATGCCGGCGGCGTCGGAGGCGCCGGTGTCGTCGTCGGCCACGATGGCGAATCTCACCGCTCCTGCCTCCCCGCCGCGCGCCACTCCCTGATCAGTCGGGCCAGCCGCTCCATCGCCGGGCCGGGGCTGGAAAGGACCGGGATATCCAGTTCTCCCTCATCCAGGGACGACGCGACGCGCGCCATGGACGCCTGGGCGAGCAGGATGGCATCGCTTCCGGCGGCCAGCTCCAGCAGGTGCGACTTGACGATGGCGTCGTGCCGCTCCATCTCTCCGGCCAGCAGCGCGTCGTAAGCGCCCTCGCAGAACACGGAGGTGACCTCCACCTCCCGGCCCAGCTCGCGGGCTGTGCTGCGCACCAGGGCCGTGCTCGGTTTCAGCGTCGAGGAGGCGGTGGCGATTACGCCGATGCGCCGATGCGCGCGGACGGCCTGCTCGATGACCGGCCGGTCTATCTTCAGCACGGGGACGCTGACCAAGTGCGCCGCCACGTCCACGCAGGGCGAGACCGAGGAGCACGTGACCTGGATGAAGTCCGCGCCGGCCTCCTCCGAGCCCACCACGTGCTCGCAGAGGCGCCGGTAGATGGCCGGCGTCAGCCCCTCGGCGCGCAGGGCCCGCTGGATCAGGCTGTCGTCGGAGATGTGCGTCAGCTTGCCCTCGCCGACGTGCTCGGCATACAGGCGGTCGAACGTGTCGGTCAGCCCGTTGATCGTGTGGATGAAGAAGACCCTCGGCTGCATGGTGCCTCCCTGGACGCGTCAGTCGCCGGCGAAACGGATGGTCAGGGCCGGGCCCGGCGGCTCACGGCCCTCGGACCGTGCGATCAGCCACTTGAGCTGCTCGGCGATGCCGTCCTCGAAGGGGGTGAGTTCCTCCCCGTAAAGCAGCAGACGCCTCACCTTGCTCAGATCATAGGTGAAAGCGGTTTCCTCCTCCGGCGGCAGGCGCTCGATGTCGCAGTCGTGATCAGTGCCGCGTATCCGGTTGAGGGCCTCGGCAGCGGCCCGCAGCAGGGCGTCCTCTCGCAGATAGCCTTCCTGGGAGGCTACCGTGAAGAGGGGCGGGACCCCCTCCGGCAGGTCCAGCCCGCCGGCCCGGACGCAGGCCTTGATGATGTCGCCCAGGTAGTTCGGCACCAGCTTCTTGAACGGTTGTCTGACCTCCAGCCGGTCGCCGGGCTCGGCCGCGAGAAGCCGCTGGCAGACTTCACCCACCGCCTGGGTGGACTCGTCGCCGGGCCCGTACACGTTGCTCAACCGCAGCACCACGCCCCCCTGGTCGAGCACGAACCGCTCCGCCAGCAGCTTGGTCAGGCAGTACAGATGGTATTCATCGCGGTCGTATATCTTCGGCTCAAACGGCGGAGGATGGGCGTCGTGTATCTGCCGGATTGCCCCGGGCGCTGCGTCGAAGTCGGTCGCGTCCTCGATGATGGCGTCCATCAGCTCGTAATACTGTCCGCTGACATCGCCGATCCAGCGGACGAAGTCCTCCCTGAACGGGTATCCGTCCTGCTCGATGCGCCCGCGGTAGGGTCCGGCGAAGTAGACGCTGTGCGATGAGGTGAACACGAGCCGCCTGCCCCGCCGCGCACACAGCCGCGCCAGCACGCCCGCCGACAGGCTGTTGGTCACGTAGACGGTGGTCATGTCCGGCATGGCGGTGTTGGCCAGCCAGGCGGCCAGGTGGTAGACGACCTGTCCTCCGTCCGCCATCGCGCGCAGCACGTCCAGGTCGTTGATGCTTCCCTTGACGACGTTCAGGCGGGGCGCGTCGGGCATCCTGCGGGCGCGCGGGCTGCAGGGGCGACAGGTGGTGTTGATTCGCTCAAGGTGGGGGAACTGGGCCAGGAGCACCTTCAGGAACTGGCTTCCGACGGTGCCCGTGCCGCCGGTGATGCTGACGCGCTCGAACGGGAACTGCTCTGGCTCTATCGCCGGATGGGCGTCGGTCATGGCGGCGGCGCCTGCCTCCCGATGGCCTGGGCTGACTGTCGGCGTTGATTCTACCGGACTGCGCTGTGCCCGCAACCGAGAGGGCTCCCTCAGAGGCTGACGCCCATCTCCTCGAGTCTTTGCTGGATGAGGTGATGGTCCAGCTCGCGCGGGACGACCCCTTCCTCCGCGCAGAGCGCGGCGGCCACGCCGGCAGCCTGGCCGATGGAGATCATGTTGCCCATGCTCTTGCCGCCGTAGTGGCCCAGCATCGTGGCCGAGCTGCACCGCCCGGCGACCAGCAGGCCGTCCACCTCCTTCGGCAGCAGGGAACGGTAGGGGAATAGCGCGCCCTGCCTGATGGCGGTGTAGGGCCGCTGGTTGCCGACGGGGTCGCTGCCGCCGTATTTGCTGGCGACGGCGTCCTCGAAGTCGGTGCCCTCCATGACGTCTTTGTCGTCGAACCGGTACTCGCCCACCAGCCGGCGCGTGTCGCGCGCCATGGCGTAGCCGCCGGTGCGCATCAGGTGCACGTTCTCCAGGCCGGGCAGCTCCTTCTCGCGGGCGAAACGCACGAACTCGATGGCCTGGTCAATGGCCATCTTCTCCATAAGCGTGCGCGTTGCGCTCCGGGAGCAGTCGAGTTTCATGTCCAGCGACGTGCCGTTGTTGATCGAGACCACACCCGGGATGGTCGTCCTGTTGAAGCCAATCCATCCGGGCAGATTCCAGCCCTTCTGCCGATAGTCGCCTATCAGGTTATTGACGGCCTCGTACTGGTGCCGGTCCAACTCGACTCCTCCTGCGAGCCACTCGAACAGCCGCTCGCAGTCCACGTTGCACAGCGCCCAGGCCACCGTCACCGGCGGGCGCCAGCCGGTCTCCGGATCGCCCTCGGTCTCCATTTCGCAACCGGCGCGGCAGGCCACGTCGCCGTCGCCGGTGGCGTCAACGATGGCCCGGCCGCGGTAGGTCACCATCCCCTCCTTGGCCGCCACGACGACGCCGACCACGCGGATGTCCTCCTTGACCACCTCCACCACGGGGCTGTAGAGCTGGTAGGCGATGCCGTGCTGCTCGAACAGGTCGAACAGGACCTTCTTGAGGTATTCCGGATGCACGTTGAGATTGCCCCCGCTTCCCGGCGCGTTGGGGTCGCGATGGCCGGGGCGGGAGGCGTCCGGTCCCCAACTACGTATGGCATCGGTGAGGATGGTGTGGACGCCGCCGCGGTCCGTCTCCTGGTTGTCCTTGAAGATCCAGTTGATCTCCATCCACATGGCGGCGGTGGCGGTGCCGCCGAACTGGCTGCGGGCTTCAAGGATGAGTGTCCTGGCGCCGTTGAGGGCGCTGGCCAGCGCGGCGCCGACCCCCGCCGGCCCGCCCCCGGCCACGATGACATCGTAGGTCTCGTCCGGGTCCGGCATGCACGCGTAGAGCTTCTCCGTTGACTCCGCCATTTCCTCCTCCGTCCTGCGCTGCTCTGCATTGGGTTTGGGCCCGTCGCCCTTGCCTTCCTGAGGCGCATCGCGTAAACGATACTGCACGTCCGGAAGGATTTCACCAGGAGCCGCCTCTTGAGCAGCGCAACGCCCAGGCCGAACATCGTGATGATCGTGGCGGACGACACGACGCCGAGCTACCACACCTGCTATGGAGGCCCGACGCCCACCCCCCACATTGACACCATCGCCCGCGAGGGGGTGCGCATCGAGCGGGGCTACTGCTGCTCGTCGCTGTGCTGTCCCAGCCGCTGGAACCTGTTCACGGGCCAGTACACGGGGCGCAGCCGGTGGGTCTACGAGGACGTGCCGCCGGGGGATCCCTACCTTGTGAGCCAGAACGGGATGCTGGACCCGGAGACGCCCACGCTGGCGAAGACGTTGCGGGAGGCCGGCTACTTCACCGGGCACGTCGGCAAGTGGCACAGCCGCTTCGAGACGGCGTCGCTGGGGTACGAAGAACCTGTGACTCCGCACGGCGACCCGGACGATGCGGCCGTTGACGCCGAGTTGCGCCGCCGCCAGGCCGTGGCACAGGAAGTGGTCAAGCTCTGCGCCGGGTTCGAGCACGCGGCCAGGGTCAACTGGGGGAACATCGGCGGCAACATCCATCCGAAGATCCGCGCCCACAACCCCATGTGGCTCACCGACGGCGCGCTGGAGTTCCTGGACACGGCCGCCGACGACGGGCGACCGTTCTACCTGCACCTGGCCAACAGCGTGCCGCACTCGCCGGACTGCCAGGAGTCCCTGGGGGTGGACCATAGCTACACCTGGGGCGGAAAGCTGGACGAACCGCCCGGTTCCCATCCGCCCGACGAGACCGTGCTTGAGCGCATGAAGCGCGCAGGCCTCCAGACCAAGGGGCCGATCGCCGGGGTGAATGCCGGCATGGTCATGCTCGACGACCAGGTGGGCGCCGTGCTGCGCAAGCTGGACGAACTCGGCCTGACCGAGAACACCATCGTCATCTACACGGCCGACCACGGCATCCCCGGCAAGGGGTCGGCGCACATGATCGGCCAGCACCTGCCGTTCGTGATGCGCTGGCCGGCCGGGCTGCCGGCGGGGCAGGTGGCCCACGGTGTGTTCTCCTGGGTGGACGCGGTGCCCACGCTCTGCGAGGCGTGCGGCGTCCAGATGCCGGAGGGCCACCGGGTAGACGGGGTGAGCGTGCTGGAGGCGCTCCGGGGCCGGGCGCCGTGGCCGCGCGAGGTGGCCTATCACGAGATGGGCTGGTCGCGCTCGGTCATCAAGGGGCGCTACCACTACATGGCCACGCGCTACCCCGGCAGCGCCGTGCGTGCCTTCCAGGAGGCCGGCGACTCGGAGCTGAAGCCCGGCATCGGCGTGATGTTCGATCGGCTGAACGCGCCCTTCATCCCGGGCTACTTCGACAGCGACCAGCTCTACGACATCGCCACCGACCCCTACGAGCGGACCAATCTGATAGACGACCCGACGCGCGCCGACGTCGTCGAGGAGATGAAGGCGGAGCTGTGGCGCATCGCCGAGACCATGCCCCGGCCATTCCCCGCCGAACCGCATCCCGTGCGGGAGAGTGAGTCCTACCGGAGACTGCTGGCCGAGCGTCGGGCGGAGGTGAACGCCATCGAGCACTACCCGCCGGACTGCGACATTCCGCACGTGTGGCACGCGAACCTGCACGACCCCGGCGCGCCGGACTGAGCGCCGGCAACAGCGTGGCAACGAAGCCCGTTAGAAGACGGGGTAGGTCCGGCGTCCCCGCCGGACGAGGGCCGCCGTACGGCGCCCGAGACGCCGCGCCTACCTACGGAGCGGGAGAGGAGGGCTCTCTTGACGGAAGAGGAAGTGTTCGCGAGGATGGGCGAAATCGGCGCCGTGCCCGTGGTGGCGCTTGACGACGCGGGGGCCGCCCTGCCGCTGGCCGACGCGCTTCTGGCCGGCGGGATCGGGGCGGTGGAGATCACCTTCCGCACCGATGCCGCCGCCGACGCGATCCGGACCATCAGCTCCGAGCGTCCGGACATGCTGGTGGGCGCGGGCACTGTCCTGACGGCGGAGAACGCCCGACGGGCCGCCGACTGCGGCGCGCAGTTCGCCGTGGCACCGGGGTTCAGTGCCCACGTCGTTCGGGCGGCGCAGGAGGCCGGCCTGGCCTTCGCGCCGGGCGTGGTGACTCCCACCGACGTGCAGGCCGCGCTGGCGCTGGGCCTGCGCGTGCTGAAGTTCTTCCCGGCCGAGGCAGCGGGCGGCGCGCGACTGCTGAAGAGCCTGGCGGCTCCCTACGCTCACACGGCCGTCCGGTTCATCCCCACCGGCGGGGTCAACGCGGCGAACATGACCGAATACCTGAAGATGGACTGCGTGCTGGCCGTGGGTGGAAGCTGGCTGGCCCGGCGGGCGGCCATCGCCGAGCGTGACTGGGAAAGCATCACACGCGCGGCGCGCGAGGCGCGCGAGACGGTCGCCATGCTGCGCGCAGCGTCGTGATGGTCGGCTGCGTTGACGGCGTGAGCCTGCGGGCGTATAATCCCTTCTGGCCGTTCGCAGGCGGTTTCATCGGGAGGGTGGGGGCTGTGAAGCTGATCGTTCAAATCCCCTGCTACAACGAACAGCAGTGCCTGCCTGAGACCCTCGCCGACCTGCCGGAGGAGATCCCCGGGATTGACTCCGTCGAGACGCTGGTGGTGGACGACGGCAGCGAGGACGCCACAGTCCACATCGCCCGCCGGCAGGGGGTTGATCACGTCGTGGCGCTGGGCCGCCGCCGGGGGCTGGCCGGAGCCTGGCGGGCCGGCATCGAGTCTGCCCTCCGAGCGGGTGCCGACATCATCGTCAACACCGACGCGGACAACCAGTACGAGGGCGCGGACGTGGAGGCACTGGTGCGCCCCATACTGAACGGTGAGGCGGACATGGTCATCGGCGAGCGGCCCATAGGGCAGGTGGAGCACTTCTCGTGGCTGAAGAAGCGCCTTCAGCGGCTGGGTTCCTGGACGGTCAGCCGGCTGGCAGGTGTTAAGGTGCCCGACGCCGCCAGCGGATTCCGCGCCTACAGCCGGGACGCGGCGATGCGGCTGAACCTGAACGGTTCCTACAGCCACTGCCTGGAGACGATAATCCGCGCCGCCCGCAGCGGCATCGCCATCCGCAGCGTTCCCGTGCGCACCAATCCCCGCAGGCGCCCCTCCCGGCTGATGAAAAGCACGCTCCACTACCTGGTGCGTCAGTCGGTGGACATCGTGCGGGCGTTCACCATGGTTCGCCCGCTGCGGGTGTTTGGCCTGGCGGCGCTGCTTCTTGTGCTGCTGGGCGTGGCCGGCTGTGTGCGGTTCCTGATCTTCTTTTTCTCCGGCGGCGGCGCGGGGCACGTCCAGTCGGTCGTGCTCTCCGCGATGCTCGTCATCGTGGGTTTCGTGGTGGGCATGATCGGGCTGGCGGCGGACATGATCTCGGCGAACCGGCGGCTGATCGAAGAGAGCCTGTACCGGTTGAAGAAGCTGGAGATGGACGGCGCCGCCGAGGCCCAGCCCGCCCGCCGGGAGCAGTCGTGAGCCCCCCCGGCCGCGCCGGCAGACCCTCTGACTGCGTTCATCCCCTGTGATAAAGCGTTTCGCCAGGTGGTTCGTGCTGCTCGTGCTGATTGCCCTGGCGGTCTGGTATGCCGCCCGCCACGGCGAGATGCTCCGATCCGTGCGGCAGATCGCATGGCCCTACCTCCTGGTGGTGGCCGGGCTGAACCTGACCAACAAGCTGCTGATGGCGCTTCAGTTCCGCGAGTTGTGCCGGGCGTTCGGCGCGGAGCTGACGTTCCGCGAGTGGTTCGGCCTGTCGGTGTGCAACACCATGTACAACTACCTGGCGCCAGGGCACGCGGGGGCGGCGGTGCGGGCGCTGTATCTGAAGAAGGCCCACCGGCTGCCGCTGGCGCACTTCGGGGCAATACTGGCCGGAGGCAACGTGCTGGCGCTGATCGCCGCCGGCCTGATCGGACTGGCGGCTGGGGCCCTGCTGAAGTTGAGCGGGGCTCCCGGCGCAACGAGGATCCTGGCGTTACTGGCCGTGCTGCTCGCGATGACGCTGGCCGGGGCACTGGCGCTGGCGCTGGGGACGCGGCTGGTGGGACTGGTGCCATCCGAGACCTTGCGAGGGCACCTGGAGCGGGCCAGCGAGGGGCTGCGCCTGTATCCGCGCCATCCGGGGATGATGGCGCGGGTTGTCGGCCTGCGCGCCCTGCAGGTGGGCATCGGCGGGCTGGCGTTATTCGTCTGCGGACGGGCTGTCGGGCTGGCCGTCAATCCGCCGCAGGCCACAGCCCTGCAGGCGCTCGGGGCGTTCAGCGTCTTGCTGCCCATCACGCCCGCCGGGCTCGGTGTGCGGGAGGGCATTGTGACCGGCGGGGCCTCGCTGCTGGGTCTGCCGGTGGAGTTGGCGCTGCTGACCGCGCTGGTGAGACGGGCGGTGCACACGGGCGTCACGCTGGTGCTGGGGCTTTCGTTCAGCTACTCCCTGCTGGACGGGCTGAAGCTGGCCCGCGACGGCGAACAGGAAGCGGCGACAGATGGCTGAGAGGAGTTGCCCGTGCGTGTGGCGTTGATCGGCCCTGCCTATCCGTTCCGCGGTGGCATAGCCCACCACACCACGCTATTGGCCCGCGCGCTGCGCCGCTGCCACCAGGTGCGTTTCATCTCCTTCAGCCGCCAGTATCCGGCGTGGCTATACCCCGGGCGGACCGACCGGGACCCCAGCCGGGCGCCGGTGCGGCCGGACGGCGTGGAGCGCCTGCTCGACCCGCTCAACCCCCTGAGCTGGCACGCTGCGGCGCGGGCGGCTGCGTCGTTCGGGGCGGAGCTGCTGATACTGCCCTGGTGGACGGCTTTCTGGGCGCCGCAGTCCCTTTACGTCGCGACGCGCGTGCGGGCCGCCTGCGGCGCGCGGCTTGCCGTGCTGTGCCACAACGTCGCCGAGCACGAGCCACGCTGGTGGAAGAGGATGGCCTGCCGGGCGCTGCTCAGGAGGGCCGACCGCATAGTGGTCCACTCGGAGGCGAACGCCCGCCGGGCGCGCGAACTGGTGGATGGGTCGGTGCCCGTGTTCGCCTGCCCGCATCCGTCACTGCGCGGGCTCGGACTGCGCGGCCACGATAGGGCGGACGCCCGTCGGCGGCTGGGTCTGAGCAAACCGGTGGTGCTGTTCTTCGGTTTTGTCCGGGAGTACAAGGGCGTGGACGTGCTGCTGGACGCGATGGCCCGCGTCGTGCGCCAGAGGGAAGCGACGCTCGTAGTGGCCGGGGAGTTCTGGGAGGACAGAGGCCGTTACGAACGCCGCGTCCACGAGCTGGGGCTGGCCGGGCGGGTGCGGCTGGACGACCGCTACATTCCCAACGAGGAGGTTGGGCTCTACTTCGCGGCAGCCGACCTGGTGGTGCAGCCCTACCTGTCGGCCTCGGCCAGCGGGGTGACGCGGCTGGCGCTGGACTTCGGTCGGCCCGTGATCGCCACGCGGGTCGGGGCGCTGCCAGAGGTGGTGCAGGACGGCGAGAACGGGCGGCTGGTGCCGCCGGGCGACGCGGCGGCGCTGGCGGACGCAATCGTCCGCAGCTTTGAGCCGGCCGAACTGGCGCGGCTCAGCCGCAATGCCGCGCCCGAAGACGATGACTCCTGGGCTGCCCTGGTGCGTGCGCTCTGCGCCAACCGGGACAGGTGAACGCGCAGCATGCCTAACCCCACCCATCCACCTATTTTCCTGAAGCTCTCCGGATACCGTTCGATCAGCCGCTCGATCGCGCGTGCGCTTCTCTCGTGCCGCCAATCGGCCACCACGTAGCGCACGCCGGCCGACAGGATGTCGCGTGTGAGGGCCTCTGGCGTTCTCTCGGCTGGCTCCTCGGAGAACCCGACCGTCTCCAGGCGGGTGAAGTAGCCCACCATCGAGTCCTCCCGCGCAAGGACGGCCTCCTCCGG
>JAWOCH010000243.1:0-5912 GCA_046483865.1 Candidatus Brocadiia bacterium
ATCGGCGTAACCAACATGGGGTATATGCTGCTGGACGGCCTTGGGTTCGCCATCCCCTCCGAATACGTCAAGGAGTTCCTGGACAACGTGGACGCCTTCGCCTTCGACCCGGACAACCCCAACTCGGGCGTGAAGTACATGGAGGTGCCCGTGACCTCGACGGATGACAGCCTCAACTTCACCAAAGCCGACTTCATCAAGGCGGGGCACGGGCTGTCGTGTCTCACGCTGGCAGACGTGAACCGGGACGGCGTCGAGGAGGTCGTCTTCGTCAACAACAACGAGGGCGAAATCGGCGTGCTGCGGTTGCGCACGGAGGAAGAGAAGGCTGAACTCGAGCGCCCCGAAGACTTCGAAGACCTCAACCGACTGCCGGAAAGCGAGCGCTTCAAGCTGGACACCCATGCCGTGAACAACAAGATCTCCGCAATCGCCGTCGAGGACATGAACGGCGACGAACTGCCCGACATCCTGTTCCACGGCGACGTTGACGGGCTGGCCGTGCTGGAGCAGGAGGAGGACGGTACGTTCGACGCACCGCGCAAGATCGCGGAGGTCGAACTGGCCAAGCGGCCGGACGCCCTGCAGGTGGCCGATCTGGACGGCGACGGCGCGCGCGACATCCTCGCGCTGGGCAGCGAGGAGTTGAACATCTTCCACGGCGGCACAGAGCGCAGCGCATTTCCCCTGAACGTCGCGTGGCGGGACAAACTGGTGGATTTCTACCTGCGGGATATCAACGGTGACGGACGGACCGACCTGGCGGCGTTCGGCAGCCTGAGGTTCCATGCCACCCGCCTGCTGGTGCAGAACGACGAGGGTGAGTTCGCCCGCGAGGCGCTGCTGCCGTCCCACGTCTCAGGCCCTGTCGCCGAGCTGCGGGATGGCGCCGGCACGTTGCGCTTTGTGACTTTGGACAAGGGCAAGAACCGTGTTCGCCGCATGGCCCTCCGCCGGCGCGAGCGCGCGCCCGCAGCCGGCGTGCTGGGGGTCCAGGCGCACGCGCTGCCGCTGGACGCAGAGCCCGGAACGGGCGGCGATCTGGAGGTGACCGACCTGGACGGCGACGGTTACCAGGATGCCCTCACGGTCAACAAGGCCGGAAGTGAGTTCGTTCTGCTGCGCGGCGGCGCCGACGGATTCACCACTCACCGCTCTCCCGCACCGCAGAATGTGGCGGGCCTGAAACTGTGGAGCGGCCCGGAGGGCGGGGCGGCTCTGTTCAGCTTCTCCCAGGAAGACAGGATCTTCGGCGTCAGCCGCGTGGAGGACAGCTCCGTCAGCTTCCCCCGGCCCATCAACACGGAAGGGCAGGTGGAGTTCCTCTGGCTGGGTGAACTGGACGGACAGGAGGAACTGCTCTGGGTGGAGAAGGTGGACAGGGACTACGTCGTGCGCGGCATGCCTGTGGACGATCTGGCTTCCGAAGCGTTCTCCGGCGACTCGGGCAGCATTGACGTGCAGCCCCGGACGCTGGCATTCGGCGAAGACGAGGAGGAGCTGGAAGCCGCTCTTTCAGGCAAACCGGCGCGGCTGGCCTTCGCCGACTTCAACGGCGACGAGACGGCCGACCTGGTGATCTTCTGGTCCTATTCGGGCCGCGAAAGCCTGTATCTGGGCCGTGGGGATGGGCGTTACGTCTCGACCATCGTGGACGAGGAGTTCCTGAAGGAGCAGGACGCCAAACCCTTGCTCGTTGCGGACATCACGGGTGACGGTGCCGCCGAGGTGCTGCTGGTGCAGCCGGGCTTCGTGCGCGTGCTGCGCGTTGACGACAAGCAGAAGCTCTACGCCGAACGCCAGTTCAACTGGCGGTTCCACCGTGTCAGTCGGTTGGTTCCCTATGGCGAGGGTCAACCGCCGCGCTTCCTGGCCCTGGCCGAGGAAGTGGCGAAAGTGGTCGAGTTCGACGTGGAGCATTCCCGCATCCGCCTCCTGGCAACGGTGGATCTGGCCGGGCTGGACTCGGGCGAGCTGAAAGTGGCCGACCTGGAAGACGACGGAAAGCCCGACATCCTGATGATGGGACGCAACACAGTACAGGTGCTGCGCCAGGACGACATGCGCTGGGAGGCCCAATCGAGCGTCGTGATGGACGCCCCACTCGAGTACTTCAACTACTGGAACCTGGAGACGGCCGACCTGGACGGCGACGGGCGGGACGAGCTGATGCTATTCGACAGCCGGAAGGCAATGTTTGAGGTCCACCGGCTGCGGCCCGATGGAACGTTGAAGATGATCCTGCGGCATCGCCTGTTCGAGCGAAGCATCCATCAGCGGCGCGAGACCGATGCCGTCGAGATGCCCAAGGAACTGGTTGTCGGCGACGTGGACAACAACGGCACGCCGGACCTGGTGCTCATCCTGCAGGACCGGGTGGCCGTCTATGCCCAGGCGCCGCGCAAGGAGGCAGAGGAATGAAGCCGGGCAGTGGCCGCTGCCCGGTGCGGCGGCGCCGTGTCTGGCATGATGACTATACGAAGGAGAGCGCGATGCGAAAGCGCACCGTAGGTTTAATGGCGGCTGTTGTGCTGATCATCTCGGCGGCAACGGTGTCAGCGCAGACACAGACGGGGCTGGACGCGGCTCTGCCCGCGGACAGGGCGGTGCTGTTCGGCCGGCTGAACCTGGGGCGAGTGCTGGACCAGGCCGCCACGGGCCTTCAGTTAGTCGACGAAGAGGCCGGGGGCAAGATCATCTACAACGTCAACCGGTTGCATGAGCTGACGAAGGAACTGGCTGCCAACTACGGGTTCGAGCCCATGCTCCTGGACCGACTGCCGGAGTGCGAGGTCTACCTGGCCGTCCTGAGTCTCGATGAGCCCATTGTCCGCACCCGCACCATGCGCCATCAGAAGTTCGATCCCGAGACCGGCGAGTATATACCCGGTGAGTTCGAAGAGGTGGAGTACACCGAGGAATCCAACTACTTGACTTCGCTCGTGGTCGGGACGCCGGGCGAGGACGTCGCACGGAACTTCGTGGAGGAGTGCCGCGAGCTGTTCGACTTCCTGAAAGAGAGCCAGCCGGAGGCGGATCTGGGCGAGCGCCGCGAAATCGAGGTCGAGCAGGGCGCGCTCATCGGCAGCACCGAACACGCCGAGACGGTGGGGTGGATCAAGAACTACGTGGTCATCTCCGAAGGGGAGCCCACCGATCTGTGGGCCGCCGTGATGGCCCCGGCCTCCGAGCCGGTCGCGCAGACGGCCGCCTTCCGGCGCATCGGCGAGATGCAACTGCCCAGGCAGGCATACCTGCTCGTCAACCTCGGCGCCCTGGTCCGACGCACCGAGGAGGGGATGGCCGAGGCCCTGGCGCAGGCGGAGGAGGAACTCAGCGGTCAGAGCGGCGCTGCCTGGCAGCTCCAGATGATGCGTCAAAGCTACGAAGCGTTCCTGAAGACCAAGGAGATACTCAGCCTGGACCAGATCCGCCATGCCGCCGCAGCCATGACCGCCGAGGTCACTTCGGACGGTTCCCACAGTATCGGGCTCGGGTTGCTCAGCCATGCGGAGCCCATCGGACCGGTGCTGACCGAACTGTTGGAGGGGTCAGGATCGTTCCAGCCGCCGCCCGGTGTCGCCGAGGACAGGGCAGCCATCATGGCCAGGGTGGACCTGAAGAAGATCTACGATGAAGTGGCCCAGGTGCTTCGCCCCGAGAGTGCGCCACAGGGGCCGAACATGTTCGACATGATGATGCAGCAGATGCGGATGCAGCTCGGCACGGATCTGGGGGGCATCCTCGGACTGCTCGCCAGCGACATGTACGCCTTCATCGGCGTCAGCAGGGAACAGATCGAAGTGCCCGTTGACTTCGATGAGGAGACGGGGGAAGTCACCACGGAGCAGCGGGAGGTGCTGCTGCCGAAGGTCAACATGGTGTGGGGCGTGCGTGACCACAGCGAGGCGAGCGAGGCCCTCGGCGACATCTTCAGCCGGCTCTCGGAGAATCCGCAGCTCTCCGGGGTGGTGAAGAAGCGCACATACATGGGCAACGACGTCTACTGCGTTGGCATGGGCGTGGCCGACGAGGAGACCTATCCGGACGGCAGGACATCCTTCGCACTGGTCGTCGTGGGTCGCTACCTGACCATGGGGGGATGGGACTACGTGACCGGCGTGGTGCGCCGCGCGCAGGACACTGCCGGCGGCGATTCGGAGCTGCTGGCAGTGGTGGAGCAGCATCCCGAGGCGAACCTGCTCGCCGTCGTGCCCCGCAGTCTACAGGAGAAGGTCCGCGACCTCACTCAGAACATGGCCGAGCAGCAGGACCCCTGGGAGATGATCATCGAGCAGCTCCGTGCCGCCGACCTGGAGCTGGAGGATCCGGAGCTGGAGCGCGAGATCAAACAGGCGCTCGAAGAGATCATCCTCGCCGGCCAGGTCATCAATGAGAAGCAGGCCGAGATCATGCCACGGCAGACGGTCATGACCGGGCAGCATTCCGGGCAGTTCTACGAGCTGCGGACTGAGGCCACCGTGGGACGGTAGGCACCGATGCGGCAGATCAAACTGGCCTTCATCGGCGGCGGCAGCCGCAACTGGGCGCCGGGCATGATCCGCGACCTGGCGCTGTGCCCCGACGTTTCGGGCCAGTTGTCGCTCTACGATATCAGCTACAGCGCTGCGCGCCGCACGGCCGAGTGGGGCGTAGAGGTCTTCGACCATTCGGAGGCGCGCACGCAGTTCAGCATCACGGCCCATCGGAAGGTCCGGCCCGCCCTGCGCGGGGCCGACTTCGTTGTCATGGCCATCCAGCCCGGCCCCATCGAGCTGATGGTGCAGGACATCGAGATCCCCCGGCGCTACGGCATCCTGCACACCGTGGGCGACACCGCCGGCCCGGCCGGGCTGGTGCGCGCCCTCCGGACGGTGCCCATCTACACGCGCTACGCCGAGGCGATCATGGAGCACTGCCCGGCGGCGTGGGTGATGACGTGCACCAACCCGATGGCGCACTGCGTGGCGGCTCTCTACGCCGCTGCGCCGCAGATCCGCGCCTTCGGCTACTGCCACGAGGTGCTCCACACGCAGACGTACTTCGCCGAGGTAGTGCGTGAGGATCTGGGTGTGGAGGACTGCCGTCGGCCGGACATCCGTATCCGCGCCTGTGGGACGAACCACTTCACCGTGGCCACCTCCGCGCACTATGGGGGCGAGGACGTTTTCCCCCTGCTGCGGAGACGCATGGGGCAGCCGGGCTTTTTCGATGATCGCACCGAAGAGGCGCGACGCTGGAAGCGCGAGGGCAAGTGGTTCAACATGGCGCGTCTGGTGGCATACGAGTTCCTGCGGCGCTTCGGCGTGTTCGGCGCTGCCGGGGACCGCCACCTGGTGGAGTTCGTTCCCTGGTATCTGCCCGACGAGGACACGCTGCACCGATGGGGCGTGGTCGCCACGCCGACCAGCTTCCGGCTGGAGAGCCACGCGGCGCGTCGAAGCGACGATGAGTGGGCCGTGCCGGAACACCTGGAACCCTCCGGCGGGCAGTGCCTGGACCAGGTACTCGCGCTGGCGGGGCTGGGCGATCTGGAGACGACTACCAACATTCCCAACCGCGGCCAGGTGCCCGGCCTGCCGCTCGGGGCCGTGCTGGAATCCAACGTGCGCTTCCGGCGGGACGAGTTGGAAGCCCTGAGCGCCGAGGAGCTGCCACCGGGGATGCTGGCGCTGCAGCGGCGGGTCATAGAAGTCCAGCAGGATACGGTGCGGGCGGCCCGCGAACGCGACCGGGATCTGGCCTTCCAGGCGCTGCTCTGCGACCCGCTGGTGGGCATTTCCACCGACAGGGCATGGGCCATGTTCGAAGAGATGCTGAGCGCAACGAAGGAGATGCTGCCCGGCTGGTAGGGACCGAGGAGGAGAAGCTGTGAGTGGTGGAAAGCGTTCCGATGGGTCGGTGGACCTGCA
>JAWOCH010000442.1:0-8709 GCA_046483865.1 Candidatus Brocadiia bacterium
ACGAGCCCACCAACCACCTGGACATCCGGGCGCGGGAGGCGGTCGAGGAAGCGCTCAACGAGTTCGAGGGCACCCTCCTGGTGGTCTCCCACGACCGTTACTTCCTGGACAAGGTCGTCGGTCGGGTGCTGGAGGTGCGGGATCACGACCTGGTCTCTTATCCCGGCGGGTTCACCGCCTTCTGGCAGAAGCGCAAGCGCCTGATCCCCCGCGCGGACGGGCGCATCTCCGGGCGGCGCAAGGAACGCCGGCGCGACAGGCCGTCCAGGTCCCGGCCGTCCGTCGAAGCTCTGGAAAGGCGCATCACCGAAGCGGAGCAGGAGAAGCGGCGCCTCGAGCAGCGCATCGAGCAGGCGTTCAACGCGCGCAACCGGCGGGAGGCGCGTAGCGCATCGCGCCAACTGGACCATCTGCAGGAGCGCCTCGATGCCCTCTACGACGAATGGCTCGAGGTGAACGAGTAACCGGGCGGCTTTGCCCGTCGGGGACGCCGCCGCTATGATGGGTCACGAGATGGGCAAACGCAACGAAGGCATCAAGGTCATCGCCCGCAACCGTCGGGCGCGGTACGAATACGAGATCGAGGACACCTTCGAGGCGGGCCTCGTCCTGCAGGGCACCGAGGTGAAGAGCCTGCGCCAGGGCAACTGCGACATCAGCCAGGCGTTCGCCCGGCCGCGGGGGGACGAGATCTACCTGGTGGACATGCACATCGCCCCCTACGAACAGGGCAACATCAGCAACCACGAGCCCAAGCGGCGGCGCAAGCTGCTGCTGCACCGGCGCGAGATAGACCGGCTGATAAGCCGCTGCACCCAGCGCGGCTACACCATCATCCCGCTGCGCGTCTACTTCCGCGGCGGCTTCGCGAAGGCGGAGATCGGCCTGGCGCGGCACAAGAAGCAGTGGGACAAGCGCCGCAGAAAGGAAGAGCGCCAGCGCCGTGAAGACGCCGAACGCGCCCTGGGGCGACGCCAACGGCGGCGGTAGGTCCACCACGGAGACACGGAGGACACGGAGAAAGAACTAACCACAACGGCGAACGACATGACAGGATGGGCAGGATAAACAGCGTCCGCCGCGCCGTGCGCCGTACTTCAGACTTCAGGATTCCTCAGGTCCAGGTAGGCGCGCTCATCCTCGGTCAGCTCGACACCGAGTGCCGCCGCGTCGTCGGCCAGCTCCTGCGGGCTGGACGGGCCGACCAGGGGGAAGACGTTCACGTCGGAGTCCAGCACGTAGGCCAGGGCGATCTGAGGGACTGAAACGCCCCGCTCCGCGGCCAGTTCGTGTGCGCGGTCGAGGCGGCGGAAGTTCTCCTCGTAACAGAACCCCCGCACGCAGGCCGGGGGCAGGTCGTCCTTGGTCTCCTCGTAGTTGGCCGAGGTCAGTCGGCCGGACAGGAATCCGCGCGCCAGGCTGGACCAGGCCAGCACGGGCATCCGCGTGCGGCGGTAGTATGCACGCGCCTCGGCGCCCTCCGGCCCGCCGATGCCGATGCACCCGCCCCAGGCTTCGCCGTACTGCACCGCCAGGCTGTAGTTCGGGCTGCTGGCGGCGAACGGCGTCAGGTCGTGCTCCTCGGCGTAGCGGTTGGCCTCCTCGATGCGCTCGTGGGTCCAGTTCGAGCCGCCGAAGGCGCTTATGCGTCCCTCGGTCAGCAGCTCGTTGAGGGCTTGCACGATCGGCCCAACCGGCACGTCCGGGTCGTCGCGGTGCAGCAGGTAGACGTCCATGTAATCGGTGCGCAGGCGCTCCAGGGACTCGGCCAGGTCCGAGCGGATGGCCTCCCGGTTCACGCGGGGACCTTCCTGTCCCGGATGGGCGCCTTTGCCCACGATGACCACGTCCTCCCGGACGCCCCTGTCCTCGATCCACTCGCCCAGGGGGCACTCGACGCCCTCCCCGTAGACGTGACCGGTGTCGAAGGCGTTGTAGCCCAGCTCGAATGCCTCGTCCAGCAGGTCTCGCCCGTCGCCCTCCTCGACCCAGCCCATGATCATGGCGCCCAGAATCAGCCGGCTGACCGGCTTGTCCACCCCGTCTATCTGTCCGTACTGCATGTCATGTCTCCAGCGTTCGCAGGTGTCGCGCTACTCCATCGGGTATTCCAGGCCCCACTGCTGGCGCAGGCGGTCCATGGTCAGCATGATGGTCAGAGATTCTTCGAGTGTCATGTCCGGGCTCTCGGTCAGGCCCTCGCGCAGGCAGCGGGCGACTTCGGCGGCCTCGTAGTTGTAGCCGTTACCCTCGTGGGGCATTTCCATGGTCTGTTCGCCGTCGCCGCTGCGCAGTGTCAGCTCGGAGGCGTGCCAGAAGGGATGATGGACGCGGATGTGGCCCTCGGTGCCGATGATCCATGCGTCGTGGGGGCTGCTGGTGCGGACGGCGCAGGTGAGGACGCTGAGGGAACCGTCCGCCTGGCGAAGCACGATGCCCGCCTGCTCGTCCACGCCGGTCTCGCCGATGTCGGGCAGGCCGCTCACGTCCTCCGGCGGGCCGCCGTAGACCATCGAGGCGAAAGCGATGGTGTAGCAGCCCACGTCCAGGAGCCCGCCGCCGCCCAGTTCCGGGTTCAGCAGGCGCCCCTCCGGGTTCCAGCCCGAGCGGAAGCAGAAATCGGCCTTGACCATCTTCACTTCGCCGACAGCGTTCTCTTCCAGCAGGTCACACACCTTGCGGACGGCGGGGATGAAACGCGTCCACATCGCCTCCATCAGGAACAGGTCGCGCTCCCTGGCGCAGGCGATCATCTCCCGCACCTGGCGCGCGTTGATGGCCAGCGGCTTCTCGCACAGCACCGGCTTGCCGGCCTCCAGGCACAGGATGGCGTTCTCCATGTGGAACACGTGCGGCGTGGCCACGTAGACCGCGTCCACCTCCGGATCCTCGGCCAGCTCGCGGTAGGAGGCGTGCCGCCGCGGCACGTGCCACTCGGCGGCGAACTCGTCGGCCGTCTCCTGCGCACGCGAGCCGACGGCCACAAGCTGAGCGTCGTCCAGGTAGGTCAACCCCTCGGCGAACTTGCTCGCAATGCTGCCCGTCCCGATGATGCCCCATCGCGTCTTGTCCATCGCTTCCCTCCGTCGGATGCGGTATTGCAGACCGGCTCAGGTGCAGTCGCCTCTGCGAGCCAGGTTCCCTTCCACGCTCTCCCTGATGATGTCCTCCCGCTGGCGTCTCAGGACGGGCACCCAGTCCCCGTAGCGGGACATGATACGCGCCTCGAAGTCAACGCGCTCGGCCACGCTGCATTCATAGATCAAACGGCCATCGGCAATCACGTGGAAGGCCAGCTCGATCGGCGCGCGCCGCAGGGGCACTACGTCCACCGCGTCGGCGTCCAGAAGCTCGGCCAGTTCGTGGGCGAGCCGGTAGCGTGCGTCCGGGTCTGCATCCGGGCTCAGCAGCAGGCCGAAGTCGTAGTCGCTGCGCTCGTCTGCACGCCCCTCAGCCCTGGAGCCGAATAGGTACGCCAGCCGGACGCCCTCCTGCCGGGCGAAAAAGCCCTGCAGATCGTCGTCCGGCATCTGTTCAGGCTGCGCATCCATCTGCCTGCCTTCCCCTGCGGGTGCTGGCAACCTGCTGCAGAAGCGGTAGGTCCGGCGTCCTCGCCGGACAGAGCGCGGCGAGACGCCGCGCCTACCCAATGGGAGAATGAGAACCCCGAAACAAACGGGTTCTTCAGCAGGCTGCCAAAGACGGTAACGAAGGCCCGGGCGCATGTCAACGCCAGCGCGAACCTGCACGTCTCTACCCCAGCGCCTCACGGCGGCCTTCGATGAGCGCCAGGAGTTCGGCGTCTGCCTGAGGGTCCAGCCCGCAGTGCTGGGTTAGAACACGCCGGAACGGCAAGTCCGTCTCGCCCTCCGCACGCGCTATCGTCACAGCAGCCGCCACGGCCATCGCATAGACGCGCGGTTCGACGCCCTGCTCGGCGACGGTGCGCAGGCTGTAGACCAGCCTCTCGCGGGGCTGGAGCTTGCGCATGATGCCCCGCACGCCGCGCGCGATCACGTCGCTGAACACCGGGCAGGTCGTCCGACGCAGGATCCAGTCGCAGTAGTTGAGCACGTCGTTGCGGCCGAGCACGCCGGCGTGCTTGCGCAGCAAGGCCGGAGCGACCTCCTCGAACAGCATTCTGCGCGCCATCGCCATCAGTTCCGCATCGTCCCGAAGATCACTGAAGTACTCCGCCCCGCGCAGCCGCCCCAGGCAGGCCAGCAGCGCGTGCAGCCCGTTGTGAGCCAGCATTTTGGTGTCTTCGGAGGCCTCGAACTCGGCCTGCCCCTGGGGCAACAGCGCCGAAGGTATCCGGCTGAGCCCGCGGAGCGTCTGCCGCGTGACGGGGATGCCGAAGTAGGCCTCGGAGACGACGGCCCAGTCCAGCCCCGGCGCCACCGGCTCGATCGGCGGGTCGGGGGCGCGGGCTATCTTGCACATGCGCCCCATGACCGTATCGCCCACGAGCAGGGCTGCACCGGGATCGGTGTCGGCTTCCCGGCAGACAGCGCGGCGAAAGCTCAGCGCGATGTCCACGCCGTTCTCGCCGCAGAGCACGCGCAACGGTCTCTCCGCCGTGCGCCGCCCGGCGGCCGCCGCCAGCAGCGGCGCCAGCTTCGGCAGGTTGGCCGCACCCACTGCGGTGAAGACCAGCTCCGCGGCATCCAGCGCGTCACAGACGCCTGCTGAGGGTTCGTCGGTCAGGGCCCGGCCGTCCGCCGGCCCCACCGTGAACGACCTGACGGAGAGCCCCGTCTGGTTGAGCGTGTAATGGCCGGCCTCTGCGAGGCGGCGCAGAAACTTGCCCTTGGCGGGGATGTCCAGGTAGGTCAGCCGGCACTCTTCGGCCAGCTCAGGCCCCAGGAAGCCGAGCCCCAGGGCGCCGGCGCCGATCACTGTGCATGGAAGCGGTTCGTCGGGCATGGTTCAGCCCAGCAGAAGGCGGTGTACGGCGGTGTCCGCGCGCGATTCGCGACGCCGCCGCTCGGCAGCACAGGTCATAGACGAAACGGCCGCTGGCCGCAAGGGAAACGCCTCAGTGCACCGGGTTGCGCAGCGTGCCGATGCCTTCGACGCGGCACTCGACCACATCCCCCTGCTTCAGGTAGCGGGGCGGCCGGCGGGCAAAGCCCACGCCCGGCGGCGTGCCAGTGCCGATGACGTCCCCGGGCTCCAGGGTGAGCACACGCGTGATGTACTCGATGATCTCCGGGATGCCGAAGATCATCTGGTCCGTACGGGACGACTGCATCGCTTCGCCGCACAGATCCGTGCTCAGGCCCAGGTCATGGGGGTCCGGTATCTCGTCGGCCGTCACAATCCACGGCCCCATGGGGCAGAACGTGTCGAAGGACTTGGCCAGCGTCCACTGGCCGCCGGGCTTCTCGCGCTGGTAGTCGCGCGCGGTAACGTCGTTGAGCACCGTATAGCCGGCTACGTACTGCATTGCCTCCGCGGCGGATATGCCCTTGGCCCTGCCCCCGATGATCACCGCCAGCTCGACCTCGTAGTCCACCTTCTGGGAGCAGTGCGGCAGCCGGATGGGCATAGCCGGACCAATGACGGAGCTGGAGGCTTTGGCAAAGACGATCGGCTCTTCGGGCACGGGCGCGCCGCTTTCGGCGGCGTGGTCGCGGTAGTTCAGCCCCAGGCACAGGACTTTGCCCGGTCGCGGCACGGGCGAGAGCAATTGCAGGCTCGACAGCGGCCGGCAGTAACGGGCGGAGAAGTCCTCATCAGTCGCGGCGCGTTCTATCAGCTGTCTGGCTTCCTGCAGAAGGCGTGCATCGGACAGAAAGGACGGAACCGGCCCGAGAATTCGCCCGTGGGAGGCGGAGGCCAGGTCCAGCACGCTGTCCCCCACCACCGCACCTCCCCGGCGCGCGCCACCGGCTATGTACGTTACCAGTCGCATAGTCCCTCCCTTCCCTCGCCCCCTCGGCCCGAACCACTCGGCGGGCCGCACCTACTCATGTTTGCCGACTGCCGGCTCCGGGATCTCGTCAAGCAACATACGGACGATCTGCACGCTGTCGGTGCCCTCTGCCTGGGCCTGGAAGTTGCAGGCGATGCGATGGCGCAAAACGGGCACGGCCACCTTGCGCACGTCCCCGGTGGAGGCGTTGACCCGTCCGTCCATGGCAGCCATCGCCTTGGCGCCCAGAAGCAAGTGCTGCCCCGCGCGGGGCCCGGCTCCCCAGTCCACGAACTCCCGGATGAACTCAGGAGCCGTCTCGCTGGTCGGCCGCGAGGCGCGCACCAGGGACGCCGTGTAGCGCACCACGTAGGGCGAGGTCACTATCTCCTCCACCAGCTTCTGCATGGCCAGTATCTGCTGTCCCTCGATGACCGCCTCCAGCCGGGGCCGGGGGCCGCGCGTGGTCTCCGACAGGATCTTCTCCTCGATGTCTTCCTCAGGATAGTCAATGTGGATGTCGAACATGAAGCGGTCCAACTGGGCCTCCGGCAGCGGGTAGGTGCCCTCCTGCTCGATGGGGTTCTGGGTGGCTATGACGAAGAACGGATTCGGCAGGTCGTAGGTGGTCTGGCCCACGGTGACCTGACGCTCCTGCATGGCCTGCAGCAGGGCGGCCTGGGTCTTGGGAGGCGTGCGGTTGATCTCGTCCCCCAGCACGATGTGGGCGAACAGCGGCCCCGGCATGAAGCGGAACTCCCGCTGCCCCGTGCTCTCGTCCAGCACGTTGGTGCCCGTGATGTCGCTGGGCATCAGGTCCGGGGTGAACTGGATGCGCCGGAAACTCAGCGATGTCACCTCCGCCAGGCAGGAGACCATCATCGTCTTGGCCAACCCCGGCACACCGACCATCAGGCAGTGGCCCCGGGCGGCGATGCACGCCAGTAGCTGGCTGAGCACCTGGCGCTGGCCGTATATGACCCGCCCAAGCTCCGCCAGCATGCGGTCAACGTGGCCGCTGAACTCCTCCAGCCGCCGTGCGAAGCCGCTCTCCTTGCTGCTCACCGAGCTGTGCTCGCTCATATAGCCCCCGTCAGTTCCTCCAGTCGGACTGGCTCGCCGCGCTCGGCCGACGCCATCACGGCGAAGACCATGGCCAAACTGTTGAGGTTGTCGCGTCCACTGGTCTCCGGCGCCCTGCCCCCGGCTATGGCCTGCTGAAACTCCCGCAGCGCACCGGCCTGTCCGGCGCTGGCCATGCCCGACAGCTCCACCTCCATGTGCTGGTCCGCCTGCTCAGCAGGCGTCACGTGGACCTGTCCTGCCTGGACCTCGACGGCGGCCTGCGGACACTCGATGCGCCAGTGGCCGGGCCAGCTTGTCTCCGCCCCCCGCGTGACCCAGGAACCGTAGTAGATCACCCGCAAACCGCCCTCGAAGTGGAACAGGGCCGTCGCGCAGGGATCGTGCTCGAACCAGCTCCACGACGGACGCCACGTCTCTGCGTACACGGAGACCGGCTCCCGGCCCGTGATCGCCCGCATCAGGTCGAAGTGGTGGATGCTCATGTCCTGCACCAGGGGGTGTTCCATCTTCAGCCGGAAGGAGCGGGCAAAGCGCGGCGCCTTCTCAAACCGAAGCGTGATGCAGTCCGGCGGGCCGAAATCCTCGCCCTTCACCAGCTCCTGCACGGTGCGCACCCAGGGCTGGAAGCGGTAATTCTGGCTCACCATCAGCGTGAGTCCGGCCGCCTCGGCCGCGTCCACCATCTGGCGGGCGTGAGCCATGGTGTCGGCCAGGGGCTTCTCGGTCAGCACGTGCAGGCCAGCCTTCAGCGCTGCCACGGCCACCTCATGGTGCACGGCGGGGGGCGTGACGCAAAGCACGGCGTCCGCCTCCACCTCCGAGAAAGCACGGCGGAAGTCGGAGTAGCACTTGTTCTCGGGCAGGCCGACCTGCTGCCGGGCGGCCTCCAGGGCCTCCGGGTCCACGTCCACCAGCGCCGACAACTGCGCGTCGGCGTCGTCCACCACGTGTCCCACCCAGCCGCGTCCGAATCCGCCCACGCCAACTTGTATAAAGCGCATGGCAACCCTCAAGTTTAAAATAGACCGCGGCTACCTGCCCGGAATGCCTGATTCTCCTCACGATTTATACATCAGAATAACTAAATAGGACGCATCTAGTACGTAATCGCCGCTGCTTCCCGTCGCGGATCGGCGCCGGTTCGTAATACTCCGTTCTCCCGATCAAACCAGATCATTTGTGCACCGCCAAAGGTTGCGCTCCAACCGTCTATAACCTGTAAATCATGCCCCTTCAGCCTGAGTTGATCCCGAACTTCAAGCGGGATCCTGTTTTCGATGGCAACACGTGTTCCATTATTGCTTCGGTAACGTGGAGCCTCAATGGCTTCCTGAGGATGCATCCCCAAAACGTAGATATTGTGTAAAACCTGGATTTGTGTCTGAGTCTGTCCATGGCCTCCGGGTGTACCCAGCGTCATATTAAAATGGCCCTCAGAGTCAGTTATCATCGCCGGAGTTAACGTATGAAAAGGGCGTTTTCCGGGTTCAATGATATTCGGATGTCCCTCTTCCAATGTAAATCCTCCTCCGCGATTCTGAAGCACAATTCCGGTTTCAGGCTCTACCAGTTTCGAACCAAAACTCGAAAATAAACTCTGAATCCAGCTCACTGCGTTTCCGTCTTGATCCACCACCATCAGGTAAACGGTATCTCCATCACCCGATGCCGGATCTGAACCGATTTCATCCCCAAAACCGGCCTCT
>JAWOCH010000376.1:0-2951 GCA_046483865.1 Candidatus Brocadiia bacterium
GCGACGCGCACCACTGTGGAGGCGCGCCTCGGCAGCGCCTCCACAGTGGTGCGCGTCGCCGAAGGCTCTTCTCATCTGCTGCGGGAGGGAGCGCTGGCGGTTGATGCACTCGCCGCCGTGGTCAGGGACCTTCTTCCGCCAGGGGCAGACCCACCGTGAAGGTGGTGCCTTCGCCCGCCTGGGACTGCACCTCTATGAACCCGCCGTGGGCCCGTGCGATGTTGTAGCAGATGGCAAGCCCCAGCCCCATGCCGTCGGCCTTGGTGGTGAAGAACGGTTCGAACAGCCGGTCCAGATGCTCCGGTTCGATGCCGGGGCCGTTGTCGGCGAATACGAAGACGAGGAACGCCTGGCTTGTGGAGAAGCTCTCGGCCAGGGCCCGGCGACTGACCTTGTCGCGCGGGCGCACATAGCCCTGCACGTGCAGCAGCCCGCCCGGGCCATCCTGGAGGACTTCCAGGGCATTGCGCACGATGTTGAGCAGCAGTTGCCGCAGGCGGGCCCGGCTGATGTCCAGCACGAGCTGCCGATCGATGACGGCCTCTTCGATGCGGATGCCCTCCGTGTAGTCCAGCACCTGGGCCATGCCCAGCACCTCGGTGAGCAACTCGCTGGGATTCAGACGGTTGTCGCTCTCCGGCTGCGGAGGGCGGGACAGGTCCATCAGGTTGCTCACGATGCCCTTGCACTGGCGGATCTCCTCGGTGATGTTGCGCAGTTGCTCGGCCTCCGGGCTGTCTTCACCCAGCCGGTTCATCAACATGCGCGTGTAGCCGGTGATGACTGTCAGCGGGTTGTTGATCTCGTGTGCCACGCCGGCTGCGAGTCTGCCGACCGAGGCCAGTTTCTCCGCCTCGACCAGTTGACGCTGGTTCGCCTCCAGTGCCTGGGCCATCTGGTTGAAGCTCTCGGCCACCTCGGTGAACTCGCCGGAACCCTCCACCTCGATCCGCTGGCTCAGGTCGCCCTCGGCCAGGGCGCGCACTTTGTCCACCAGCCGGTCCAGGGGACGCACAATGGAGCGGTGGGTGTAGTAGACCACCAACAGGCTCAGCAGCAGGGCGATGGGGAAGACGATCTGGGAGATGGCCATGCTGATGGTCCAGGTCGTCTGGGCCTGGTCTGCGGCCTGCAGGGTGCGCACTTCGAATGCGTCGGCCAGGTTGCCGCTCAGGCGGCGGATGCGCTCTATCAGCTCCTTTACCCGGGGCCGGAACTCGGCGTCCTCCAGCTCCGCGGGCACCTCCACGCCCCGCGACGCAGCTTCCAGGGCCGCCTTCTCCCCAAGTAATGACCGAAGCGTCGCGATGGCGGCGGCCATCTGCCCGGCGTCGCTCTGCTCGGGTTCCTCCAGTTGATGCCCCCGTATCGGTTCGACCATGTAGGCCAGTTGCTGGGACTGGCGTCGGAACTCCTCCCAGACATCCCAATCAAGCCCTGCGTCGCCCAGCAGGCGCGGCTCGCTGGCGGCCAGTTCCTCGGCCACCGCTCGGATACGCACCGCCTGCCGGCGGACCTCCAGGGAGGTGGTCAGCCGCTCGCTGGCCTGCCGGACTTTGCCCAGGTGATGCAGTGTCAGCACAAGAGCCAGGGCCAGCACGGCCAGCACCAGGGCGAACCCTACAGCCAGCCGCAGGCTGATCGAGCCACGGTTACTGAACATATTTGCCAGAGGACCGCTCCGGATTCTGGGGGCGAGATGCGGCTCCGCGCCCGGTCCATTCGTCCAGGAGGCGCTCGAACTGCGGAGGGTAGACCCAGTCCATTCTGCTGTTGCGGCGCAGCACCCATCCACCGTTTCCCTGGTGGTTGCGCATGGCGGCGTCGCAGACCAGCGGTGCATAGGGCTGCTCCGGAGCCCCCGGCGGGGGCGGCACATACAGGTAGTGACCGCCGCGCTCGCCCTGCATCAGTCGGGGGCCGGGGCATTTCGTGCGCTCCTCCTCCAGCAGCTCCTCAAGCACAAGCTCCTCCAGGCACGAGGGAAACCGGCCGTCGTGCAGCGAGCGGTACCAGCGGATGGACTGTGCTATGGCGATCAAGTTCTGCCGACAGCGTGCGCGCACGCTCAACTCCTCCGCCTCACGTAGCCGGGGCACCACCCCGCCGAACCAGCCGTTCAGAGCTGCACCGGCTATGCCCAGCACGATACCGCCGGCCAAGACCGAACGGCGCACGGGAAACAGACTGCGCCGCGTCTCGTAGTAGGCCACCACCGCCAGCACGATCGCACAAAGCCCGAAGACCCAGTGCAGGTAGGACATGACCCCGAACGCCAGGCTACCCAGCGCAAGCGAGCCGCCCGGCCGGCCAAGAAGAACGGGCAGGGCCGACCGGCGTGCCCCCTCACCAGGTGTGGCACCCGAGCGCAGCCCGCTGAGCAGACCCCCCAGGCCGCTCCGCTCGGCACGCGGCTGCACCACGAAGCTGACCGGGCCCATCGCCACGACGTCTCCAGCATGGAGGCGTTGCTTGCGCACGTCTTCTCCGTTGACCTGCACTCCGTTGCGCGAGCCGAGGTCCTCGACGTAGAGCCTGTCGCCGTCTGCGTAGAAGTAGCCGTGTCGGCGGGAAATCTCGCGGCTTCTCAAAACCACGTCGCAGGCGGACGCCCGCCCCACCAGCAGGCCGGTGGGCCGGATCTGGTACTGCTGCCCCTCCCGCTCGGGGCCTTTCACTTCCACGCCGAAGCGTGTGCTCTCTGCTCCATCCGATGGCATCTGCAGATGCTCCGGTTGGCGGTGCTGAGCCACACTTCGACTCTACACCATGCGCCTGGAGCGCGCAAGCTGTGGGAGGGCCGGGGCAGGGTCATTCAATTCTCTGACTGAACCGACCTGAACTGCCGAGTTGCTGCCCGAGAAGGGACCTGGCCTATGTGGCACGGCCGCCCTCGGCCGTGATCCGTCTTCTGCCCCCAGCCGAGGGCGGCTGGGCTACACACTGTGCGG
>JAWOCH010000433.1:0-7632 GCA_046483865.1 Candidatus Brocadiia bacterium
CCCGGGTATGCCCCAGGCAGCGCGCATCCGTGTGGGATGTGACATGGTAGATAGCCGTATGCCCGCCGGAGACCAGCAGCGCGACAAACGGGAAGGACGGGGGAGCCTCCGCCAGAAAAACGGAGTTGAGATGCCCCTGGAGATGATTTCAAGCGGTTCCTTTCCTTCCTGGCTGACATGGGTCGCGCTAGGCCGGCATCCGAGAAGCACATACAAGTGACGGATCTTGCCTTTGTGCCTGTACGTGCAAGCGAGCGGGAGGTCCGGCAGCTGGCACAGTTTGGTCTACTGAGAGCAATAAGGCCGTTGCCGAAGCTGCGTCCTCTCCCGCCCGTTAGCCTCAGGGCAGCACGGTCAACAAAGCGCCAGGCGCTACCAGATGCCGAACCGGTCGCCCCCCGTGTGCGCGCGGCGGTGTTTGACGCTGGCATCCCCGGGGACTCCCCTTTGTCCAGATGGGTCGATCTGGTCGAGCCAGATACCATCGGTGAAGCCGGTGAGCACTTGACCGCCCATGGTCAAGCTGTGACCAGCGCCCTTCTCTTTGGCAGCGTCGACCCTCAGGGTGAGGCCCCCCAACCGTACGGTTACGTGGACCATATCAGGGTCGTGGATAGTGCATCGCTACGGCCCGAGAACATAGATCTGTACGACGTGCTTGGGCGCGTGCAGGAAGTCCTGAACGCAGGTGAGTACGAGTTCGTGAACCTCAGTATCGGGCCGGAATTGCCCGTTGACGATCGCGATGTCCATGCATGGACTGCCGTCTTGGATGAGTACTTGGCAAGCGGCGCGGCGATGGCAGCCGTCGCGGCCGGCAACAACGGGGCAGCAGACGCTGAGAGTGGTGACACGCGCGTGCTCGTGCCGAGTGACTCAGTCAACGCGGTTGCCGTAGGCGCGAGTGACAAGCAGACGTCCGGGTGGGCACGAGCCCCATACAGCGCCGTTGGGCCTGGGCGGCGCCCCGGCAGGGTTAAGCCGGACGTGGTGTGCTTCGGCGGCTCTGACGGGCAGCCCTTCTACACTGTGGGCCAAGACGGGAGACCCCGCACGACCATGGGAACGAGTTTTGCGTCGCCCCTGCTCCTGAGGACAGCGATGGGCATTCGGGTGGCGGTAGGTCCTGAGGTCCCTGCAGTAGCTGTGAAGGCGATGCTTATAAATGGTGCCCAACGCGACGAGCGACCGATCCACGAAGTGGGCTGGGGCAGAGTAGATGCCGGCCTGAGCGCTTTCGTCGAATGCGCGGCGCATGAGGTGAGCATTCTGTACTATGGCCACCTCCGGCCCGCCGAAATGGTCCGGCTTCCCATACCCTGGCCTGAAGAGAGCCCTGGTGGTTATGTCACCTTGACAGCGTCCATGTGCATCGCATGCCCGACGTGCCCCGCGGACGCCGCGAACTACACCCGAGCTGGTGTTAGCCCAGTGTTCGTGCCTCACAGCAAGCGTTGGAACCGGAACGGTACACGCCGGGCCACCAAGCCCTTCTTCACACCTGCGCAGATGTATCCTACAGAGTGGGAGCTCCGTCGAGACGCTCACAAGTGGGAAACGGTGATGAAGAACCAGCGGCGTTTTCAGGGAAGGACGCTCAACGATCCTTACTTCAAATTCCACTACATGGCGCGCGAAGGCGGGAGAAGGATGGGTCGCCGGGCAGACACAGTGCCGTACGCGCTTGTGGTTTGCCTGCGCGCAACAGCCATGCCTGATCTCTATGACAGGGTGTTCGCGCGCTATCGAACGAGACTCGCACCGATCCGGCCTCGGATCGAACTGCCGGTCCGCATTACATGAGAACGGCGCTTGCAAGCGGCCGAGGCTGGCAACTGAGCGTGTCCCGCGATGCCCGCCAGCCTTGGGGGAGCAGGTCCGTCACCAGTGGCTTGTGTGCTGCTTCAGGGCAGCGTCCCGTAGCCAACGTGCAGCATCATCGGCGCGGGGTCCCTGAAGCGGTTGCGTCCATGTCGTTGTTCGCGGACTGGCTCCGCAAGGAGGACTGTTGCCACCTCGCACATAGGACAGCATATTCAGCGAACCGCGAGTTCTCACCGCCCCTTCAGCAGCCTCTCGGCCAGGGAGTGGTCCATTGCGGGGATGGCGTCTATCTTGTGGGCGACGGACTCGACGTCGTACTTGACCCGGTGCCAGCGGACCTCGCCTTCGCCGTGGACGGTGACGAAGGAGGCGCGGCAGTTGCGATCGCGCGGCTGGCCCACGCTGCCTACGTTGATTATGGCCTTCTGCTGGAGTTCGGCGGTGAAGACGCCGTCCAGCTCCTCCGGCTCGTAGAACTTCATCCCCGGCGTTATGACGCCACCCCGGTGGGTGTGGCCGACGAAGCAGAGCCACTCGACCTCGGCGAAGTTCTCCCCGATCTTGTCCTTCAGCCCCAGCAGCACGTCAATCTTGCGCAGGTACTCCACCACGGGGTTGCGCGGCGAGCCGTGGACGAACAGGCGTTCCCCCTCCACGTAGCGGTAGGGCAGGTCCTTGAGGAACTGCCACCGTTCCTCCCTGTCGCCGTCCTCCTTGTCCGGCCGGGGCATCAGCAGCTCGCGGTGATACTCGAGGCTGTGGCGGGCGATGGGATTGAAGTCCTGCGCGCCGTAGATGAGCGCGAAGTCGTGGTTGCCGCACAGCACCACCTCGCAACGCTCCCGCACCAGGTCCACGCACTCGACCGGGTCCGGCCCGTAGCCGACGATGTCCCCCAGGCAGATGATGCGCTCGGCGCCGAGCCGGTCAATCTCGGCCAGCACGGCGACAAGCGCGTCCAGGTTGGCGTGCACGTCGCTGATGACGGCCAGGGGCCCGCCGGAGGCTTCGTGCGTGGGCTGGTCTGGCTGGGCGTCCATTCTCGCGGGGTTCAGCGGAGTTGTTCTCGGGCCTTGTCGGCCAGCTCGGGCATGTGCTCGACGACCATCTCGAGCAGTTCCTCCCGGCTCATAATGGCCACTCGGCCCTGTTCGTACTGCTCGGTGACGGCGTCGGTGATGGCAGCCACGCCGGGACGACCCTTGTCAACCTGTTGCTCGCTGCTCAGCTCCAGGTTCAGGTTGATCCAATGGGTCACGCCGCCGCGGCCGCTTTTGTCGGTGATGCGCACGTCGGACGGGACGCCCAGGATGCGCTCGGTGTCGAAGATGGTGTACATCCGCTTGTCCTTGCTCAGTCCGTCGGCGTGGATGCTGGCCAGTGTGGTGTTGAACCGGCTGCCGACGAACGGCTGCTGGGCGGGTATCTGGTGGCCCACCTCGCGGCGGAAGTACCGGGCGATCTCGGTGATCATCGTGGTATCAACGGTCTCGTCGTCGCCGTGCAGGGCCAGGAACTCCATGACCAGGGCCTCGATGGGCGTGTTGCCGGTGCGCTCGCCGATGCCCAGGCAGGTTGCGTTGACGGCCGCGCAGCCATAGAGCCAGGCGGTCACCGAGTTGACCAGTGCCTTGTGGAAGTCGTTGTGCCCGTGCCACTCCAGCCACTCGCTGGGATAGCCCGCGTGGTGGCGCAGCCCGTAGATGATGCCCGGCACGCTGCGCGGCAGCGAGGCGCCGGGATAGGGCACTGCGTAGCCCATGGTGTCGCAGGCGCGGATTTTGATCGGCGTTTCCGCCTCCTCAGCCAGCTTGCGCAGCTCGATGGCGAACGGCACGACGAACCCGTAGAAGTCCGCCCGCGTTATGTCCTCGAAGTGGCACCGGCAGCGCATCCCGGCGCTGAGGCATTCCTTCACGATGCCCAGGTAGCGGTCAATGGCCTTCCGCCGGTTGGCGCCGGGCCATTTGTGGAATATGTGGTAGTCGCTGACGCTCGTCAGGATGCCCGTCTCCTCCAGCCCCATGTCCTTGACGAGCTGGAAGTCCTTCGGGTGGGCGCGTATCCAGGCGGTAACCTCCGGGTAGCGGTGGCCCAGCTCGAGGCAGCCCTCCACGGCCTCCCGGTCACGCTCCTGGTAGAGGAAAAACTCGCTGATCCTGATAAGTCCCCGCTCCCCGCCCAGCCGGTGGAGCAGGTCGTAGAGGTGGACGATCTGCTCGGGGGTGAACGGCGGCATGGCCTGCTGCCCGTCGCGGAAGGTGGTGTCGGTGATCCACACCTCCGGCGCGGGCCGCATGGGCACGTGCCGGTGGTTGAAGACGACCTTGGGCACCTTCCCCTCGGGGAAGACGTCGTCGTAGTACTCCGCCTGCTCGGGTTCGTGCAGCTCGAACAGGTGCTCCTCCCGCATGAGCGTGCGCGTGTGTTCGTCGAACTTCAGCATCGGTCTCTGAGGTCCGCTAAAGATGCACGAGGGCCGCCGCCGACGCTGTGCGGTGACCGGGTCAGCAGTCGCCATCCGGACGGCGGGGCGTCATGTCGCGTCCATGCCCGCCGGTCCCCTCCGCCCGACGCCGTCCGGCTGGGGTGCGCTGCGCTTGAAGCGGATAGGATACCCGCGCCTTCGCGGAAATGCAACCACGGCGGGCGCGCCTTCTCTTGCCCGGCGCGGCTCGCCGGGGTATAAACGCCGAGGGCCGTCTGGGCCCGTTTCCCCTACTCCAGCCGACGATTCCCCGTGAGAGACAGAGAGTCCGAACCCGAGCGCGATGAGGTGCTCCGCCTCCATGAGGGCGGCAAGACACGCATGGTCAGCCGCCTGAAGATAGACTCCGTCCAGAGGCTGCGGCAGATATACACCCCCGGTGTGGCCGAGGTCAGCCGCCTGATAGAGGCCGAACCGGACAGGCTCTACGACTACACGTCCGTCGGCGAGACGGTGGCGGTGGTCACCAACGGCACGGCCGTGCTGGGGTTGGGCGACGTGGGCGTGCGCGCCGCCATGCCCGTCATGGAAGGCAAGGCGGTCATCCTGATGGAGATGGTGGACATCGCCGCCGTGCCCATGCTGGTGGACACGAAGGACGCCGACCGCCTGGTGGAGACGGTCGCGGCGTTCGCGCCGACTTTCGGGGCCATCCTGCTGGAGGACATCGCCGCGCCGCTTTGCTTTGAGGTCGAGGACCGGCTGAAGGAGCGGGCGAGCGTGCCCGTCTTCCACGACGACCAGCACGGCACGGCGGTGGTGGTGCTGGCGGCGCTGATCAGCGCGCTCAAGATCAGCGGCAAGCGGGCCGAGGACCTGCGGGTGGTGATGAACGGCGCCGGGGCGGCCGGTTCGGCCGTGGCGAGGTTCCTGCTGGACTACGGCGTGGCGGACGTGGTGCTCTGCGACCGGGCGGGGGCCATCTACCAGGGCCGGGGCGAACACATGAACCCCGCCAAGGAGCGGATCGCCCGCGAGACCAACCGGGACAACGAGCAGGGCACTCTGGAAGAGGTGATGCGCGGCAAAGACGTCTTCATCGGCGTCAGCGTGGGGGGCATTGTCTCGAAGGAGATGGTCCGCTCGATGGCGCCGGAGCCCATCGTGTTCGCCATGGCCAACCCGGTGCCGGAGATCTGGCCCCACGAGGCCGTGGAGGCCGGCGCCGTGGCCGCCGAGGACGGGCGGCACATCAACAACGCGCTCGGCTTCCCCGGCATATTCCGCGGCGCGCTCGACGCCCGCGCGACCGACATCAACGAGCCGATGAAGGTGGCGGCGGCCAGCGCCCTGGCCGAGCTGGCCCCGGAGGGCGAACTGGTGCCGGATTTCATGGACCGCGCCGTGCATCGCGCCGTGGCCGACGCCGTGGCTCACGCCGCCCGAGAGCAGCAACTGAGGTAACAGGATGAACAGGATGAAAGGAAAGGCAGAAGAAGCAGAGCCACGTCTTCCTCAGTCCGTCCTCTCTATCCTGTCCATCCCTGTTTCCTTCGCCGTTCGTCGTGCTCGTCGTGCCGTCGTGGTCTACTGACGGTTGTGCCGATGGAACGCCAGACCTACCGCATCGAGACGCTCGGCTGTAAGGCGAACCTCTACGATTCCCGCCGGCTGGCCGAGGCGCTGGAGGGGGCCGGACTGAGGCCGGCGGCCGGCGACGAAGCGCCGGACCTGTGCATCGTCAACACATGCACCGTCACCGCCACGGCCGACCGCAAGAGCCGCCAGCAGGCCGCGCGCCTGGCCCGCCGATTCCCCGATGCGCGCGTGCTTGTCACCGGCTGCTACGCCAGCGCCGCCCCCGAGGATCTGGCGGACGTGCCCGGCGTGGAGGCGGTCTACGGGCGGGACGAGTGGCCGGCGCTGCTTCAGTCCATCGGCGCGGACGCGCAGGCGGCTGAAGGCGACTTCGGCATCGGTGCGTTCGGCCGCCGGACCCGCGCGTTCATGAAAGTGCAGGAGGGCTGCGCGGCGGGCTGCTCTTACTGCATTCTGCCCGGCGTGCGCGGGCGGCCCCGCAGCCGGCCTTTGCGAAACGCCGTTGAGGAGGCGCGACGCCTGGTTGCCGCAGGGCACGCCGAGATCGTCCTCACCGGCATCCACCTGGGCTGGTATGGACGTGATCTGGACGGCGGGGCGTCCCTCGCTGACCTCGTGCGCGCCGTGGCGGAGACCCCTGGCCTCGGCCGGCTTCGGCTCAGCAGCGTCGAGGCGCTCGAAGTGGGTGAGCCGCTATTGGAGGCCATGCAGCACCCGACCGTCTGTGCGCACCTGCACCTGCCGCTCCAGAGCGGTGACGCCGGCGTGCTGGAGCGCATGAACCGCCCCTACGGGCCGGAGGAGTTCCTGCGCGTGGTCGAGATGGGGCGCGATGCGCTCGACCGCCCCGCCATCACCACCGACGTGATGGTCGGTTTCCCCGGCGAGACGGAGGCGGCCTTCGAGAGGACGGTGGCCGTCTGCCGCCGCGCGGCCTTCAGCCGGATGCACGTATTTCCCTTCAGCCCCCGCCCCGGCACCCCGGCTGCGGACATGCCCGACCGTGTGCCCCCGCCGGTGGTCCAGGAGCGGAGCGAGAAGCTCCGCGCGCTGGGCCGGGAGATGGCCGTTGACTGGGCCGAGAGCTTCGTGGGGCAGCAGGTGCGCGTAGCCTTCGAGCGCTGCCGGGACGGCCGCCTGACCGGCTACAGCGACCGCTACGTCCGCGTAAGCGCCACGGGCGGTCCCGACCAGGTCGGCACCGTCGGCCGGGTGCACTGCACTGTAAGCCGGGGCAGCTCCTTGGTCGGCGAAGTGGAGGCGCAAGGGTAGGAGGCCGAGGGGGCTCGCGCCGAAACGCTGGCTTGTTTGCACTGTGGGTTGCGCGGCGGGCTCCAATCAGGGCATCAAGGGGATGGGAACGCAGGTGGAGCTGTCTCCTGAGCCGAAACGGTGCAAGGTACCGGAGATCAAGAAGCCGCGCAGGTACGGGAAGGGGGCAGCCAGGATGCGCGTACTGACTGGCCTTCTCTCGCAGCCGCAAAGTACAACCAGGACGATTCCGCCACTACTCAGGGGCTTTGGTGGTTACGACCCGAAACACTGCTTTCCTGGTTACTTCCGCCAGTTCCTCGAGGCTCCCGGGCTCCTCTAGCCCACATTATTCACGGGGTTGAGGCCGGCTCCAAGTGAAAAGGCCCCCTGAGCTGGTACAATGGGCGCGAGAGCTTCCATCGTTCCCACTACCAAGGAGGCCTTCTCGTGACAGAGTGTCCGAAGCAGCTTTCGTTCGAGTTCTACCAGGATAAGCAGCTTGCCTGTGATTTCAAGGGCGGACAGAT
>JAWOCH010000026.1:0-4475 GCA_046483865.1 Candidatus Brocadiia bacterium
GATCGGCGAGGGCTTCATGGACGTCGAGGCCGCCGAGAAGGGCGTGGTCCAGGGTACCGGTGAGATATACCCCGGCCTGTACCTGGCCGGCATGTCGGTCTGCGCCACCCACGGGCTGCCCCGCATGGGCCCCATCTTCGGGGGCATGTTGAGGTCGGGCCGCAAAGCGGCCGGGCTGATCCTGGAGGGACTGAACGGGGCCTGACGATGCGCTGGATGCTTCGCTCGAAGATACACAACGCCACGGTGACCGAGGCCCGCGTGGACTACGTGGGCAGCATCACCATCGACCGGCAGCTCATCGAGGAAGCCGGCCTGATGGTGGGGGAGAAGGTCCTGGTGGCCGACAGCACGAATGGCGAACGGGTGGAGACCTACGTGATCGCCGCCGAGAGAGGATCGGGGACGATCTGCACCAACGGAGCCGCCGCCCTGAAGATCAGCAAGGGCGACCATGTGATCATCATGGGCTTCGAGCTGAGCGATGAGCCAATCGAAGCCACCAGGGTACTGGTGGACGAGCAGAACCGCTTCGTGCGCTACCTGTGAGCGTCTACTTCACGGCTTGTTTGGACGCTGCGCCTACCCGACACAAGAGGCGAAGCACGATGCCCCAGCCCGGCCCCGCCGACAACTACCGACGAATCCGCGAGTCCCTGCCCGAGGAAGTCGCGCTGGTAGTGGCCGCCAAGGGCCGCTCGGGTCGCCAGTTGGCGGAAGTCGTCCGAGCCGGGGCGCGGCTGATCGGCGAGAACTACGTGCAGGAGGCCGAGCGGCACTTCACCGAGCTGGGGGAGCTGGCCCGACGCGTCGAGTGGCACCTGATCGGGCACCTCCAACGCAACAAGGTCAACCGCGGGCTGCCGCTGTTCGACATGCTCCAGAGCGTTGACTCCCTGCGCCTCGGAAGAGCTATCAGCAAGCGGGCCGACGAGCCCGTGCCGCTGCTGGTGGAGATCAACATAGCCGGCGAGGAGAGCAAGTACGGCGTGGACGTGGGAAAGGCCCTTGAGCTTGTCGAGCACCTGGGCGAGCTGGAGAAGCTGCGCGTGCGCGGCCTGATGACTATGGAGCCCTACCTGGAGGACCCCGACGAGGCCCGCCCCTATTTCCGCCGAATGCGGGAGCTGTTCGAACGGGCGCACGAGATTGACGCACCGAACGTGAGCATGGATGTGTTGTCCATGGGCATGACCAACTCCTACCGTGTGGCGGTGGAGGAGGGCGCCAACATGGTGCGGGTCGGTACGGCTATATTCGGCCCACGCGGCTGAGCGTGGGACAGGCGAGGTGAGACGGTGGCAGGCGGGCAGGATAACTGGCGGGAGCGGATCCGGCGACGCCTCGCTGGCGCAGGGGCGAGCCGCAGGATGCGTGAGGCGGGAGAGCCGAAGACGCTGGAGCAGTGGCTCCGCTCGGCGCCGGATCTGGCAGCCGAACGCATCCCGGACGGCGGATGGCACCTGCGCTGGCGGGGCCAGGCCGCCGGCGGGTCCGTCGCCGAGGCCCTGGGCAAGGCGGTCCGCCGGCTGACGGCTGACAAGGCGGCTGACGGCCATCCTGACTTCGACCCGCTGGCGCGGGCCGGGCCGGAGGACCTGCTGCTGTTCGACCTGGAGACGCTGGGCCTGGGCAACGCGGCCGTGTTCCTGATCGGCTGCCTGACGATGGGGGAGGGTGGCCCCCGCCTGGAGCAGTTCCTGGCGGAGGACTACAGCCAGGAGAGCAGCATCATCCGGGGCTTTGCCGGGCGAATGCGCGGGCGGGGCGTGCTCGTCAGCTTCAACGGCAAGTCCTTCGACTTGCCGCTTCTGGCCGGGCGGGCGGGAGTGTGGCGGGTGGAACTACCGGGCGTCGGCTCGCTCCACCACGTGGACATCCTCTACGAATGTCGCCGTCGTTGGGGGGCTTCGCTGCCCGATTGCCGGCTGCAGACGGTGGAGCGCTGCATCTGCGGCAGGCTCCGGACGGGGGACGTGCCGGGGGCGCAGATACCCGAGGTCTACCACGAGTTCGTTCAGACGGGAGACGCCAGGTTGGTTGCGCCTATCCTGCGGCACAACGCGCAGGACTTGGTGACGGTGGCGGAGGTGCTGCGCAGGTGCCTGGAGTGAGTGCGGCTCAGTCGGTCAGGATCAGGATCCGCCCGCAGCTATGGCAGCGGACCAGCCTGCTGTCGCGCATCAAAAGGTTCTCGGTCTGCTTGGTGATGCGCGTGAAGCATCCCTGGCAGATGCGGTTGCGCACCTCGACCAGCGCGTTGTCGGGGTGGCTGACGGCCAGGCGGTCATAGGTGCTCAGCACGTCGGGATCCACCTCGTCGCGCAGTCGCTGCCGCTCGGCCTCCAGTTGCTCGATCTCGCGGTCGTACTGCTCTCTCTGGGCGGCCACCTCGGCTTTGACGCGCTCCAGCTCGGCTTCGGCCTCCTTGACCTCCGTCTGCAGGCTGTCCTCCTCATCGGACAGCTCGTCGGCGGTCGTCAGTGCCTGAAGGGCCTCATCCTCCCATTTGCGTATGTCGGCCTGGTGGCTGACGATTGAGTGGCGGATGGTGTCGTATTCCCGCTGGTGCCGGGTGACATTGAGCTGGACCTGCAGGCGCTCGACGTCCTTCTCGGCCTTCTCGATGCGCAGTTGGGCGGCATCCGCCTTCTTGGTGCTGTCGAGTCGCTGCTGGTGTGCTTGCTCGGCGCGTTTGCGCTTCTGCTCGAGCAGGCGGGCCTGGTTGTCCACGTCCAGGGCGAGCCGCTCTCGATCGCGCCTGGTCTGTGCGAGTTGCCGTGTGACCTCCTGGAGTTGCTGGACCTTGCGCAGGGTCTGTTTCATGGGTGGCCGGCCAACACTGGTGCAAAAGAAAAGCGGCCCGAACTCTTCCGAGGTCGGGCCGCACAGGCATCCGGCGGCTGCGGGCAGCCGCCGCGTTCGGGCGCTATCAGGCGTAGGCAGTGCTCGGGCATCGGGCCCGGCTGACTCCCATCGAAGTAAACGGAACGCCCAGTCTACGTGTTCCCAGGCAGGCTGTCAATGAAACCCTCCAACTGCCGGCTGCGCACGGGGTGCTGGAGTTTGCGCACGGCCTTCGCCTCGATCTGACGCACGCGCTCTCGCGTGACGTCGAAGATCCGGCCCACCTCCTCCAGGGTATAGGTGTAGCCGTCGCCCAGCCCGTAGCGCAGCTTGATGATCTCCCGCTCCCGGTAGGTCAGCGTGTCCAGCACGTCGTCAATGCGATCCTTCAGCATCTCCTGGGCGGCCATGGACATGGGGCTCTCGGCGGTTTCGTCCTCGATGAAGTCGCCGAAGAAGCTGTCGTCGCTGTCGCCGATGGGTCGGTCCAGGCTGATGGGTCGCTTGGAGATCTTCAGCACCCGGCGCACCTCGGCGATGCTCAGGTCCGCCTCCTCGGAGATCTCCTCCAGCGTGGGCTCGCGGCCCATCTTCTGGATGAGCCGGCGCACCACGTTGCGGATGCTGCTCATGGTCTCGATCATGTGGACGGGGATGCGGATGGTTCGGGCCTGGTCGGCGATCGCGCGGGTGATGGCCTGCCGGATCCACCAGGTGGCGTAGGTGCTGAACTTGTAGCCGCGCCGGTACTCGTACTTGTCCACGGCGCGCATCAGGCCCGTGTTGCCCTCCTGGATCAGGTCCAGGAAGCTCAGCCCGCGGTTGCGGTATTTCTTGGCGATGCTGACCACCAGGCGCAGGTTGCCCCCGGCCAGTTCGGACTTGGCCCGTTCGTACTCTTCGTGCACGAGGTGGACGGCCCGCACCCGGCGGTCGAACAGCGGCCAGTGGCAGCACATACGGTCCTCCAGGTGGCGCAACTCGGCCTCCAGGCCGCGGCGCTTGGCCTTGCTGCCGTCCCGCTCGCGCAACTGCTTCAGCTCGCGGCGGATGCGGCTCATGCGCCGGTGCAGGTCGGTGACGATGTCCAACAGCGGCTGCACCCGCTTGATGCGCAGGTACAGCTCCTCGATCAGCACCATGCACTTGCGCGAGCGATTGCGGATCTGCCGCAGGCAGTTGATGCGTTTCTCTTCGCTGGTGTCCTTCGCCCGGTAGAGCTTCCAGTCCTCGTGGTTCTCCGCCAGCAGCTTGCGGATGGTCTCCAGGTTCTGCGGCACGCGGGCGGCCATGGCTTCCTTCTGGGTGTTCTCCAGGGCGCTGACGTTAAGCGTCCGGTCGAACGGCAGATTCCCGTCGTGTACGTCCTGGAGAATCTGCACACACCGCTCGATGCAGGGGGTGAACTGCATGATGCGACGGCGGAAGCTCTTGCGCCCGACCTCGATGCGCATCGCCAGGGCGATCTCCTCGGAGCGCTCCAGCAGGGGTATCTGACCCATCTGGGTCAGGTAGATGCGCACGGGGTCGTCAATCTTCTTGGTGGACCGGGTGATGGTGGTTTCTTTTTCCTCTTCCTCCTCTTCTTCCTCCTCGACGAACAAGCCCTTCTCATCGAGCTTGCTCTC
>JAWOCH010000089.1:0-2681 GCA_046483865.1 Candidatus Brocadiia bacterium
TCCCAGTGCTCGTGGGTGCCCAGGCTGTCCATCACGACGCTGTCCGCTTCCGGATCGTAGACCGCGCCGCTGACAGGGCTGTCCGCCTGGGCCGCCTCGTGCATGTAATCGTCGGTGCCGCCCATGTGGGGATAGTCGTAGGGGAACGAGCCGGAGGTGTCGTACTCGTTGTAGAGGAAGTCGAAGCAAACAGAGTCCATCGCCACCTGGTCCTGGCTGACCATGACGCTGCTGGTCCAGTCGGTGTCAAACGGGGACATGTCCCACTTGACGGGACCGTGCCACCAACTGACTGCGCCGAACAGGCCGTCCGTCACGCACAGCAGCGTGTTCCCGCCCACCTTCTCGTGGCCCATCAGGTCCACCATGCACCGGTAGTTGCCGTCGGTGGATATCTCGAGCGCTCTGGTAAGGTGCATGTCGTAGTAGCCGGAGTCGGTCGGGCTGCGCAGAAGCGAGCCGTAATGGTTCTTGCCGCATATGGTGACCCCTGCATCGGAGTGGCTGGTCAGCACCGGGAAGTTGATGAAGTAGGCCGCTTCGTCGAAGGACACCGGCACATAGTCGTCGTTGGTCACGTCAGTGAAGTGGTTGGTATCCGGGTCGCTCCAGTAGAACCTGGTCGAGCTGTACTGCGCCTGGCGGTAGGTGCGTCCGTTTGCCGAGCTTGTGGCGTTGTCGAGTATCTGGACGTTCCCCAGCCCGCTGGCGCCATGCACCATGTCGTACCAGTAATCAGGCACAACCCGGCTCGGGTCGCCGATGGTGATGTCGGACGGCGTCACCCCGACCTCGTTGATGAGCTGATTCAGCAGGGCGATCGTGACCTGCGGCGAGTTGTCCGTGCAATCCACGCGGTCTACTGAATAGCCCCACCATCCGGGGTTGGCCTTGGTGCGGTCCCCGTCGAAGGTCAGCGTGAAGTTGGTCTTGATGAAGATCTTCTCCCCGGCCGTATAGCCGACGTCCCCCTTGCCCTGCTGCTGGTTGAAGTGGCGGATAACCGCGTCCCACGCATCGGCCAGCGTGTCCTCCCCCGTGTAGGCCAGCATGGCCTTCTCGAGCATGGTGTCCACCACGCTCTGCTCGACCGCGTCGTAAGGCCGTGTGCCGCTGCCCGGCCCGGCCCAGTCGGTCGCGGCGGGGTCACGCACCCACACAACACGCCCCGGATACAGCCCCCCTGCTGTGCCGATCGGGTCGTTGGCCGTGACGTCCGCCATTACGCCCGGGCTGTCGGTGATCGTGATGGTCAGCGACATAGCCGCCACGCCAACGGCCACCAGCAGCCCGGCCAGCAGGTAGCGTGACTGCGCGAAACGGCGCCGCGCCTTGCGCAAAACCGCCAGCGAACCGAACGCACCCAGCACCCAGATGACGAAGCCCGATGCCAGCGGGAAGGCAAGCCGTTGACATGGGTAGCGCGCACGGGATGGCTTGGGGATCACGCGGATGCAGAACCAGATCAGCGCCAGGAGGCCCACCAGCGGGAACATCCAGCGGGAAGAGTGGCGCTGCAGAAAGCACCGGAAGCACCGGCATGTGTCACGATGGGAGGACGGGGGCTTACGCTCTTCGGATGGGGACACTTCGCGACCTCCAGCAGGTTCTATGGCTCAGGGGGTGCCACAGGTGGCCGCATGCATCGGGGGGGCAGACCGCGCTTGCGCGCGGTTACTACAAATTCTCCCGACTGCATGGCCGACTCACCCGGAGGACTGTCGAATCAATACCAGGAATATCCCTAACAGGATAACCGTTGGGCGGCCGAAAGGCAAGAATTAAAAAGCCCGCCAGGCTCTCCCAGGTGCCCTTCTCGCACCTTTCAGCCCCCCTGTGCGCCCCTGGTTGCCCCGGCTCGCGCGGCCACGGCTTCTGGGCGCTGTCACCCGTGGTCTGTTCCGGCAGGGGCAGAGCGCCGGGGAACAGGGGGGCACGGGCATCGAGTTGGCCCTCTGCAAGAGGATCGTCCAGAGGTACGGCGGGCGCATATGGGTGGAGTCGGAGCCCGGCCGGGGTGCCACGTTCTGCTTTACGTTGGCCCACGGCGTAGAGCCCTCCCCACACCGGCAGGCCATCGAGCGGCTGGCCGCTGCGGTACGGCGCGACCCCGCCCGGAAAGTGGACTTCGAAGCCGCCGCGCAGAAGGTCCATCTGTCCCGGCGCCAGTTCAGGCGGCTGTCCAAACGCTGCATCGGGCACTCGCTGCGGGAGCACATCACGCTGTGCCGCGTCCGCAAGGCGGGCCGCATCCCGCGCAGCACCGACCGCACCGTAAAGGCCGTGGCGCACGAGGTCGGCTACGCCGATCCGGCGCAGTTCTGCAAGACCTTCAAGGCGAAGATGGACATGACGCCCACGCAATACCGCACGTCGGCGAGCTGACGAGGGCTTCGGGCGGTGCGTTACGGGCTGCGTTCCTCCAGCCACCGGCCCACGCTCTGGTCCTGGCGCTGGACCTTCTCCCGCAGGGCGGCCTTGTAGTCGCGCAGCGTCTGGCGCATCCTCTGGTCCCCCAGCGCCAGTATCTGCACGGCGAGGACGGCGGCGTTGCGCGCGCCGGACTTGACCAGACCCATGCAGGCCACCGGCACGCCGGAGGGCATCTGCAGGGTGGACAGAAGCGAGTCGAAGCCCCCCGCCCTGTCGGTGGGCACGGGCACGCCGATGACCGGCAGCGT
>JAWOCH010000100.1:0-3542 GCA_046483865.1 Candidatus Brocadiia bacterium
TCTGAATTCTGAAAAAACGGCATACGGCAACAAGCGACGCTTCGCTGCGGTTTATGGCCTGAGCCGCTCTATCTCGCGGGCCAGCCGCTCGCAGGCACTCACGTAGTGCGTATCCCCGAACACGCGCACGTGCAGCATCATGGTGTTCAGCCAGTAGATGCGACAACGCGCGTCGAAGCCCGGCCGGAGCGCGTGGTGGGTCGAGTACTCGTCAAAGAATGCCCTGCCGGCCGTGTTGAACACCAGCAGGTAGGCCAGCTCGTATTCCACGTCGGTGTAGGTCGCCCCGCCGTCCACGAAGCCGGTGATCTCCGGCACGGTGGGATCCACGATGATGTTGGTTGCCCACAGGTCGCCGTGCACCAGCGTGGGGTCTCCGCACTCCGGCAGCCAGCGCTCCAGCTCGTCCAGGGCGCGGCTGATGATTGCACGGGCGCCCGTGCTCAGGCGGTCCGCCACCGCTTCGAACTCGCTGCGGATCTGCGGGCCGAACCGCTCGAGCCATCGCTGCTCTCCCTCCTGCTCCGGGTCGAGGGCGCTGCCGTAGGTGTCGCGCTTGTGCTCGTGGAGGCGGACCAGGATGCGGGCCATCTGCCGCTCGACTGCGGCGCGGCCGGAGCCGGACAGGCGCGCATGGCCCAGGTTCGTGCCCGGCAGGCGTTCCATCATCAGGCAACTGCCCGCAAACACCTCCCCCGACACGTCGCAGCCGTATGGCTCCGGCACGGGGAACCGCGTGTTCGCCCGATACCACTCCAGCACGCGCTTCTCCCATCGGAAGCCGCCCTTGCCCGGCTTGCCTGACAGCTTGGCCACCACCCGCTGCGGCTCGCCGTCGGTGGTCAGCTCCATGACGCTGTTGACCATGCCGCCGTGGAGGCGTCTCATGCCGGTGACGGTCAGGTCCCGGTTCAGGAACCGGCGCAGAAGGCGTGTGGCCGACTCGGCGCTGATCGTCGTGGTGTCGAAGACCATCGGTTGCCACCCGGACAGGTAAGTGCGAAGAAGCAGAAGTCTATCGGCAGAACAAGGCCGGCGCAAACCGCATGAGTTTGACTCGCCGCCAGACCATCTCCTATAATGCGACCGTCGAGTGGTGGGTTCTTTGAGTCCATAAAACGGTCGCAGGAGGGGGCCAGCACCCGGGAAGATGGCAGCGCGCAGTGAAGGCTCGCGAAATGACCAGCAGGCGAAGGGCCGAGATGTCGGGTGGGGCATCGCTCTCGAGGGCGATGACGAGGGCATCTGGCTTCGGAAGCTGATCTTTGGCGCCTCGGTGGCCATTGTCATCTGCCTGTGTGGCTGGATACTTCTCACTTCAGCGCTGGACGAAGCCGCCCGGCCGGTCCTCAACGCGTCGGGCGCCGAAGCATACACGGTTCTGTTGCGCGCGTTCGACCCCTCCGAGCGGCAACTGGCGGAAGGGATCGCCTCAGCCCCGGAGGTTCGACGGCTCGCCGAAGGGAGTTCCTTCCATTACGTGGAGCTTTCGGACGGCCGGTGGGCGCTGTGCGTCGGCCAGGCCCAGAGGCGCGATTCGCCCGCGCTCGAACAGCTCGTGCGCCGGTTCAGGGCATACAGAACAGCCAGCGGAAAGTGCCCCTTCGAGTCGGCGGCCGTACTGGGCTGTCCCGAGTAGGAGTTCGTTCGGATCAATCCCATGGATACCACCTGGAGGAGACCATGTCACTGCACAAGAGCCTGAAGCCGAAGAACCGCCTGGTCCGGCGGCGGAACGTCCTGACGCGCTCCGAGCGCATTGAACGCCTGGAGGAGGACGATCGCTGGGACCCGGAGGAGGGCTCCGTCTTCGGCCTGCCGAAGGTCAGGCCCAAGCTGAGCGCGGCGGCCGCCGCCGCCAAGCGCGCCAGGGCCCTGGAAGCGGCCGAGGAGGAAGAGGAGGAGGCCGAACAGGAAGGGGAAGCGGCCGAACAGGAAGCCCCCGAGGAGGCCGAACAGGCCGACTGAGCAGTCCCAGCCCGCCCGGGATATGAGGGAGGCGCGGTAGATGGACTTTGAGGCGCTCATCGCCGGACGGATGGGTCAGATTGACTCCTCCGGCATCCGGAAGGTCTTCGATCTGGCAAAGCAACTGCGGAACCCGATCAACCTAAGCATCGGCCAGCCGGACTTCGATGTGCCCGAACCGATCAAGGCGCGGGCCATGCACGCCATCGAGACCGGCCACAACAAGTACACCGTCACACAGGGGCTGGCCGAGTTGCGGCGGGCCGTGCTGCGCCAGGAGAAGCGCGAGTCCGGCATCAGCCACGACAGCGTGTTGATCACCAGCGGCGTCAGCGGCGGGCTGCTGCTTGCGTTTATGGCGCTGATCAACCCCGGAGACCGGGTGGCTATCCCGGATCCGTACTTCGTGATGTACAAGCACCTGTGTCGGCTTCTGGGCGGGGAGCCGCTGTTCGTTGACACCTACCCGGACTTCCGGCTCACGCCGCAACGCCTGGAGCAGGCCGGTGCGGCCGAGGCCAAGCTCCTGCTGCTGAACAGCCCGTGCAATCCGACGGGCCGGGTCATGCCCGACAAGGACATGCGCGAGGTGGCCAACTGGGCTGCGGCCAATGACGTGTTCGTCATAAGCGACGAGATATACCGCGCGTTCTGCTACGGCGGGCGGTGTCCCAGCGCGGCGTCGTTCACCGAGGAGTTGATCCTGCTCAACGGGTTCAGTAAGAGCTGCGCGATGACCGGCTGGCGGCTGGGCTACGCCATCGGTCCGGAGCCGATCATCGCCCAGATGGCCAAGCTTCAGCAGTTCAGCTTCGTCTGCGCCCCTTCCATCGCCCAATACGCGGGTATGGTGGCGGTGAGCATGTCGCCGGAGCGGCACGTGCGCGCCTACCAGGCCAAGCGGGACATCCTGTACGAGGGGCTGCGGGACCGCTTCAACCTGCAGAGGCCGGAGGGAGCGTTCTACGCGTTCGTGGAGGCCCCGGGCGGGGACGGCGCCGAGTTCTGCCGCCGGGCCATCGAACGCAACGTGCTGGTCATCCCCGGCAGCGTTTTCAGCGAGCGCAACACGCACTTCCGCATCTCGTTCGCCGCCGATGACAGCGTGATCGAGGAGGGGGTCACGTTGCTTTGCGCGCTCGCCGAAGAGACACGGTGACAGAACGGCGGGTGAAGCGGGATGTACAGGATAGACAGGACGGGGACAGCCGAGAGCTTTCTTGTTTATCCTGTTATCTCTGTTACCGCACGCCGTATTTATCCAGCTTGCGGTAGAGGGTGGCGCGGCTCAGGCCCAGTTTGCGGGCGGCCTTGCTGATATCCCCGTTGCACTTGCTGACGGCGGCCAGTATCGCTCGCTTCTCCACCTCGACGAACGGCAGCACGTCCTCGTCCCCCATGGGGGCCGCCTCCGGGGCCTGCAGGGCGCTCCTGATGTACTCCAGTGCCTTCTCGACTCGCAGCTCGGGCACCTCAGCGTCTGCAGCGGCCTCGCGGATGCGCTTGGGGAACAGCTCCGGCGTCACCCGGTCGGTCGTGGCCAGCACAACGATGCGCTCGATGGTATTGCGCAG
>JAWOCH010000164.1:0-2588 GCA_046483865.1 Candidatus Brocadiia bacterium
AACACGTCTTGTGGCCCGGCCGCCCTCGGCCGGGAGGGCCACAGGCGGGGGCGCCTGTGCTACGCGTGGCTTCTGAACTCGATGTTGTCTGACAATCCACCGAGGTGAAGACATGTTCCCGCCGGAGCAGGCCGAGCTGACAGAGAACGCCCGTCGCGTGCTGGAGAGCCGCTACCTGAAGAAGGACCCCGGCGGCCAGGTGGTCGAGGAGCCGGAGGACATGTTCGCCCGCGTGGCGCGCAACGTGGCCTCCGCCGAGGAGCACTACGACGCCGGCCCGGATGCGGGGGCAGTCGAGGAGCAGTTCCGCGACGCGCTGCTCTCGCTGGACTTCCTGCCCAACTCGCCGTGTCTGATGAACGCCGGGCGCGACCTCCAGCAGCTTGCCGCCTGCTTCGTGCTGGAGGTGCGCGACAGCCTGGACAGCATCTTCGACACGCTCAAGCACACCGCGCTGATCCACCAGAGCGGGGGCGGGACGGGCTTCTCGTTCTCCGCCCTGCGCCCGCGTGGGGCCTACATCTCAACCAGCGGGGGACAGGCCAGCGGGCCGGTCAGCTTCATCCGCATCTTCAACGCCGCCACCGATGCCATCAACCAGGGCGGCTTCCGGCGCGGGGCCAACATGGCCGTCCTGCGCGTTGACCACCCGGACATCCTCGAGTTCGCGCGCTCGAAGAACGAGGAGGGCAGCCTGGTCAACTTCAACATTTCCGTCGGCGCCACCGCACGGTTCATGGACGCTGTGGGGGAGGGCGCCGGGTTCGCACTGGTCCACCCCGCTTCGGGCGAGGTGGCCGACAAGGTGGCGGCCGATGAGGTCTTCGATGCCATCGTCGAGAGCGCGTGGAAGAACGGCGAGCCGGGCATGGTGTTCCTCGACACCGTGAACTCCATCAACGATGAGGGTCGCACCAGCAATCCCACGCCCGCCCTGGGGCGCATCGAGGCCACCAACCCGTGCGGCGAAGCGCCGCTGCTGCCGTTCGAGTCCTGTGTGCTCGGCTCGGTCAACCTGGCACACGTGCTGACTGGCCGTCCGCCCGACTGCTCGGTGGACTGGGACGAGCTGGGCCGGCTGGTGCGGCTGGGCGTGCGGTTCCTGGACAACGTGCTCACGGTCACCCGTCACCCCCTGCCGCAGGTCGCCGACATCACCACGGCCAACCGCAAGATCGGCCTCGGCGTCATGGGCTTCGCCGACATGCTGGTGCGCATGGGCATCCCCTACGACGACGAGCGCGCCGTCCAGACCGCCCGCGAGGTGATGGAGTTCATCGCGGGGGAGGCCGACGCCGCGTCGGAGCAGCTCGCCGCCGAGCGGGGGCCGTTCCCTAACTACCCCGACAGCGTCTACGCCCGCCGCGAGCGGCCCATCCGCAACGCCGTCCGCACCACCATCGCCCCCACGGGCACCATCAGCATCATCGCCGGCTGCTCCGGCGGCATCGAGCCGATCTTCGCCGTCGCCTTCGAGCGCCACGTCCTGGGCGGCCAGACGCTCAAAGAGGTCCACCCCGACCTGCGCGCCCTCTGCGAGCGGGAGGGCTACGGGCTACCGGACGAGGTGATGGAGCGGATAGTGGAGACCGGCATGGTGCGTCCCATCGAGGAGCTGCCCGACGTGGTGCGGCGGCTTCTGGTCACCGCCCGGGAAGTGCCGCCCATGCAGCACCTGCGCGTCCAGGCCGCCTTCCAGCGCCACACCGACAACGCCGTCTCGAAGACCGTCAACCTGCCCGCCGACGCCGAGCAGGACGACGTGCGGGACATCTACCTGCGCGCCTACGAGCTGGGCTGCAAAGGCGTGACCGTCTACCGCGACACCAGCCGCAAATCCCAGGTCCTGGCCGTCGAGTGCTGCAACATCGGGGACGCATGCACGGACTGAATGGAACCGCAGATGAACGCAGATGAACGCGGATCAGGCGGCTAATCCAGGCCCATCTCTTGCAGAACCGCTGCGGCGCGTTCGGCGTCGCGGGCGCGGACCTGGATGCCTATTACGGCCATGCCGTCCACGGGGTAGATGGTGGACATCATGTCGTTGAGGATGCTGAAGGGGATGTCGTGGTCGGCGAAGGCTATCTGCACGATGGCCGCGCGGGGTCGGCTGCGCGTTTCGTATACGGTCACCAGGCTGTCGGGGTCTGCGTCCACGGGGGCTCCGGCCCTCTCTCGTTGTTCGGGCCTGCCGGTTCTTGCGGCTGAGCGGACGCGCGGAAGCGCGTCCCTCCAAGGCCGCCAGCGCAAAAAGAAGGGCGCGGCCGTGTCCCTCCGCGCGGCCGCGCCCTGATGGTCATCTCTCTGACAGTCGGGCTTACTCTCGGACCCTCTCCACGTTGACGGCCCGCGGGCCTTTCGGGCCCTGCTCGACGTCGAACTCCACGACTTCATCCTCTGCGAGCGTCTTGAAACCGACGCCCTCGATTGCGCTGTGATGGACGAAAACGTCCTGTTCGCCATCGTCGCGCGTGATGAAGCCGTAGCCCTTCTTGTCACTGAACCACTTCACCTTGCCTCTGACCATTGTACGTAACCTCAAGCTTGCTGGTGAAACCATGCGCCAACGCGCCGCCGGCGCCTGG
>JAWOCH010000208.1:0-3578 GCA_046483865.1 Candidatus Brocadiia bacterium
CCGCTGAGGCCGCCCTGCCCGCCGAAGAGGAGCCGGCCGAGGCCCCGCCTCCGGAACCCGAGCCGGCCCCCGAGCCGCTGAAGCACTATGAGCTGCCGGCCGAACTGGCTGCCCAGGTGGAACAGCAGCTTGAGCGGACAAAGCGGAGCGTCCAGGAATTCTATGACGAACTGACCGAGACCCTTCAGTTGGCTGCGGAGGCCGACCCCGACCAGGCGGCCGGACACTGGGCCGAGCTGTTTTCCTGGTGCCGGAAGAGGGGACTTGCCGGCGAGGCGGACCTCTGCTGGTTCCAGGCCGTTCGGCTGGCTCCCACAGATCCGGCAGTGAACCGCGCCCTCGGGCGGAGCCAGACTGTCGAGGGTGCTGCCGTGACCCCCGAACAGGCGGAGTTCCTGCGGGTTCTGCGCCCGCGCGTGCGCGTGGCCAACCTGTCGCCGGCGCTGGATGAACACGCCGTCGGCATAGGAGACGGACCTGTCCGGCCCCTGCCACGCGGCGGCGTCCTGGATTTGGAGCCGCAGCGGAGGGTCGAGAGGCTGAAGCTGTACCGTGTGGGTCAGCTTGAGACGCCGCTGCAGGCCCTGCCCCTGGAAGTGGCGCCGGGGCTGATCCAGCGGGTCGAGCTGCATGGCACCTACGCGGCTCCGGGGCTGCCCCTGGCGCAAGCCGAGAAGCTGTACCTGGCGGTAGGCACGGGCCAAAGCTCCGGAGTGCGCATCCAGCGCGATAGCGCCGGCGGGGTGCTGCGGGCGCGGACCGGACCGCTCAGGGCCGAGGGCACCTCAGAAGAGCCATTCCAGATGTGGTACAGCCCGGCCTCTCAGCAGGTCGGGTTTATCGGTCGCATCCGAATGGGCGATTCGTGGAGCGCCGCCGGTGAGCACCTGCTGGAGGGCACATCACAGCGACCGGGCTCGTTGCTTGTGGACCGGCAGGCGGGCCGGCTTCAGTTGGTGGCCGGATCGTACGCACGGTTGCGCACCCGGTTGAGCGACCGGCTTTGGGTGCTGCTGGGCAGCGTGCAGGGAGACCTGGCCTCCGAGTGGGCGCGGCTGCGGCTGGCCCGGCGGCTGGGCCGGCTTCAGGAGGAGATGGTGGAGTTGCAGGCGAGAGGGGACCTCGAGGTCCCCTGGCAGAGCCTGCCCCGTCTCTACGAAGGGCTCAAGGAGAAACACCTGCAGGCCCGCGAAGACCGCCGGCTCCAGGACAGGGCCGCCACTCGTCCGGCGGGGCTGGACCGCGTGCGGACGCTTGGGGCGAAGGACCGCTCTGAGCGCCTGTTCCTGAACTGGCCGCGTTTCCGACATGCACTGGCGCGCTCCTTGAAGGGGACGGGGCCGCACATCCTGGCGCGCATCGGCGTGATCGGCAGCGCCGACGCCGGCGCGGCAGGTGATGCCCTCGGGCCGCGGCCACATGAGCGGCAGAGATACGAGCCCCCGCAACTGGCGCTGGACGATAGCCAGAGGGCATGCGTGCAGATTTCCGCGCTGTCCCTCCTGCCGGATTCGTTCGTGGTTGCCCGGCTGGAGCGTGACTGGGCTCAGATGGGACTGCGAGACCGGGCGGCGTCACTGGACGTGCTGCGGCACGTGGGCACGCCGGCGGCGGTTGAGTTCCTGGGCCGGGTGAGTGAGCGCGCCGAGACGCTCAAGACCATCGAGCGGGCCATGCTCGCGCTGGGCAGCGTAGGCGGCCGGCAGGCATTACGCTACCTGGATAGGCCAGCGGTGGATTCACGCATACGGATGGCCGCCAGGGCGGGGAAGGCGATCGCCGGAGACCCGGCAGTGATTCAGGAAGTGGGCAGCTTCCTGGGCGCTGCGTCGGCGGCCCGGCGGGGCGATTTCTGCCGGTTTATCAGCCAGGGCGACACGCCGGGGACTCTGCTGGCTATGTCGGCGGCAATAGACACCCGCCTGTCCGCTGGCGACAGGAAGCAGTTGGCACGGGGCCTGCTGCGCATCGGGGGACGGACAGCCACCTATGAACTGGGCCGGCTCATGGAAGCGAGCGGCTCGGTCTGGCCCGAACTGCTGGACCGAGTCGAACCGGAACATGCCGCCCCGTTGGTGCCCTCTCTGGGTCCTCACCTCTACCGGACCGGCGGTCCCCCGAGCGTTGCCGCACTGCTGGCCGAGATCGGCACCGAGCCCGCGCTGGATTACCTGCGGGCGACTGTCGAAGACACGGGCAGCGAGGACGCCCTGAGGGCGCTGGTGCTGAACGGCTCGCCCGCTTGTCTGCGCACCGCTGCCACCGTCGCTCCGTCCGTACGCATGGCTCTGCTGCAGGAGGCCCGTCGGCGGTGGTACGCCGCCGGTGAAGGGCCCGGGGAGTGGGCATGGAATCCCGGAGTGGACGCCGCGGCGGCACGGCACCTGCTGGAAGCGGTGGCCACGAACGGTGCCGACGCCACCGCCCGCGTGGCGGCGGCAGCGATGCTGCAGGGTACCGGCGGGAGTGTCAATGTTGACGCGCTGGCGGAGCTGGTCCGCCGGGGCCAGAGGCAGGGCGCGCCGGATGAGTCCGGCCCGGCGCCACCGGGGTTCGAGCCGCCGGAGGCCCGGCCCCTGGTGCCGGACGTGCTGCGCATGGATGGGCGGCCCGCACTTTACGCGCTGGGTCTGCTGCAGGAACGCGGCGACCAGGCGGCGCTGGAAGCTTTGCGGAGTTTGAGCGCGGAGTTGGAGGACGGATCCCTCAAAGCGGCGGTCGCGGTCGCGTTGGCCCGCGCCGGCGGGGCGGCCGAGCTGGAAGCACTGCGCCGCGTCGCCGCCGAGCCCCGGCAGACATACGACTCGGTCGCCGAGTGGACTGCCGGGCTGGAGGACCGCCTGGCTGCGCTGGCCGCCCTCGGGGCGGCCGGTGACATGGAGTTCCTGCCCGCCCTGCCGGAGTTGCTGGCCGAACAGGCGCCTGAGCCTGCTGCCGGCGCGAGCGAGGGGCCGCCGGACCAGGCCCTGGCTCCCTGGTGGCGGATGCAGCTCTACCGGGCAGCATGCGAGTGCCTGGTCGGCATCTGCCGGTCCCGGACCACGGGAGGCATGGCGGTGGATCCCGCCGTTGCGGACACGCTGTATGCGCGCCTGAGGGAGCTTGTCGAGGATCCCGTCGGCGGCCCCGCCGACTTGGCAGCAGAGCGCCGCCGGATGCGGACCGCCGCCCTGCGTGCGGTCGGCTGCGTCGCGCGTCCCGACGACCCCGCTCACCTGGAGTTCGTCGGCCGTGTCGCCCGACAGGTTGGCCAGCGGCAGGACGAGCTGGGCGCGTCCGCAGTCGCCGCAGTAGCCCATCTGGCTGCACGCAGTGACGCCCCGGAATCCCTGCTCGATGTGCTGGATAGGCTCCTGGAAGGTGGCCGCCAGGATGCGGCGTGGGAGGAGGCAGTCCGTGGCATGGCCGCCGCCCCCGGGCCCGGGCTCTGGCGTGTGCTCAGCTCCCATGTGGGACTCCTGGAGGAGGAGCCGCTGGCTGACGTGTTGCTGGCGGCGCCGCAGGCGGCTGGCGGCAGGGAGTATGCGCGTTGCCTGGCCCTGGCGATGCAGCGGATCACGCCCCCGCGCCCGGCCGCC
>JAWOCH010000299.1:0-5925 GCA_046483865.1 Candidatus Brocadiia bacterium
ACGAAGGAGCGGGCCTGCTGGCCGCGCCCTACGCCCCCCGCAGCGGGCGCATGGTCCTGCTGGCGGGTCTGCTGTTCCTGGTCCTGAGCCCGCTGCTCAGGCCCGCCCTGTGGCGGGAGGCGCGCGGGCAACTGGATCCCCGCCGTTACCAGGCGGAGACCGCCCTGTCGCAGGCCGCCTACGCCGGTGCAGACGACGATATGGTCCGCGCATTCGACATTGTGCTGGACGCCTACCGGCGCTTCCCGCACAGCGCCGGCCTGCGGCGTCGGGTCGTCAGTGAAGCGCTGCGCGCCGCCCGGGCCCTCACGGCGGAGGGCCGCGTCGGGGAAGCCCGGCGCATCGCCCGACAGGCCGTTGATGCGTTGCCGGACGTGGCACGCAGACGCGCCCCGGCCCTGACCGCCCTGGCCGCAACGGAACCCCCGCCGGCGGCAGAGCCCAACCAGTAGCCGGCCGCCGGGGGCTTGCACGGCCGGCGCTGTTCTGATACCCTTGGAACATCGGCTGAGGATTGGTGTAACGGTAACACGCCTGACTCTGGATCAGGTATTCCAGGTTCGAATCCTGGATCCTCAGCCACTTTCTCTCCACCCCCGTCTCGCAGCGGAGATCGGGAGCCCAACCGTGACCTGGCTTCTCGCCATACTGGCGTTCATCGCCTGCCTTCTCGGCCCGGCTGCAACCCCCGAGCCGGCGCCCAGGCCGAACATCATCCTCATCACGATCGAGGCCACGCGGCGCGACCATTGCAGCCTGTACGGCTACGAGCGCGAGACGACCCCCTTCCTGGAGGAGCTGGCCGAGGAGTCCATCGTCTTCGACAACGGCTGGTCGCACAGTAGCTGGACCTACCCTTCGATGGCCTCGGTCTTCTCCGGACGTCTGCCTCACGAGCACGGCGTATACCACGCCTACACGGCCCCCACGGCGGACGTGCTCCCGTGGTTGGGCAGTCTGCACGAGGCCGGGTATGCAACAGGCGCTTTCACCACTAACCGCTGGGTGGCCCGTCTCCTGGGCGAAAGCACTAAGTTCACAGCATGTCGGGCCGAGACGACGTGGCGGGGCAACATAGAGTGCGACGCCCGCGAGCTGCTGCGGCGAACCCTCGCCTGGCTGGATCGGTCTGGTTCGGAGCCCTGGTTTGTGTTCTGGCACGCCTTTGATCCCCACGCGCCATATGACGCGCCCGGGGGTATGCGCGACATCTTCGCCGGCGACTATGATGGCCCGATGTCCCGGCGGGAGCTGCTGCCCAAGTACCTGAACAGCCGGGATCAGTTCAGCTCCGAGGAGGCGGACTACCTGGTGGCCAGGTACGACGCCGAGATCCGCTACACCGACGCCGCGCTCCGGGACTTCGTTCAGGAACTCAGAGCGCGCGGCGCGTGGGAGAATACGCTCCTGATCGTCACGGCCGACCACGGCGAGGCGTCCGGCGGGGGCAAGTGGGGACACGGCGGCCCGCCGCTGCCCGCGACGACGGCGGTGCCGTTCCTGGTCCGCCTGCCCGGGGGCCGCAGAGGCGGGGAGCGGAGTTCGGATGTGGTCGGCGGAATAGACATCCTGCCGACGCTGCTGGAGGCCGCCGGGCTGCCCGTCCCCGACGACCTGCCGGGGCGGAACCTTGTCGCGCTGCTTGACGCCCCCCAGCCCGAGCACGTGCACTACGTCCAGCAGACAGCCGTGGAGCTGGTCTCGGAGCAGGAAAACACCTACCGCGTGGACTCCTCCGGCTATGCTCTGGTCCGCGGGACGCGCTTCTTCAGGTTCGTCGAGTATCCCGACGCGTCCACCGTGGAGGCCCTCCACGAGGTGACGCTCCAGGGCGAACGGCAGATCTCAGACAGCTCCTATGACCCGTGGCGTCAGGCCCTGGGCGCGCAGCCAGCCTACCCCGGCTTCCCCGCCGGAGGTGTGTTCGACAGCACCCAGGAGTCCGCCAAAGAGGTACTGGCAACGCTACGGGACCTCGGCTACCTGTGAGCGACCTTGCATGCGGCCGCGCTTATGGTAGAATCAGGCTTCCCTGACCACACCGGCCCCATCGTCTAGCCCGGTCCAGGACACCGGACTCTCATTCCGGAAACTGGGGTTCAAATCCCCATGGGGTCACCATCCCGCTCCCGGCGGGATGGTAGAGCAGGAGAAAGTGGAAAGGAGAAAGGAGATAACGACACCAGACGGCTTGCCTTGCCAAGTGCGCTTGTTGACGCCGTGACGTGCCTTTCTCCTGCGGTCTCCTCTCTACTCTCTACTTCGTCACTCCCCCGGCACGCCCAATGTGACAGGACTGTCAGATGTATGACAGGACTGTCGTATTCCCGCCGCCCGAAGGTGCCTGCAGCGCGCCCCCCTTCGCCGCTCGGAATGGTCCCGCCCACTATGGCTCGATGACCGCTCGACCGCTGAGGCGCCCCTGGAAGGCGTCCTAAGCGCGCCGGCCCGGAGCCGCCGTCCTTTCTGCTCTGCCGCCTCGGCTACGTGGCACGGCATTCGCCAACTAACCGGTCGGGTAAAGGTACTCTACGCCGTCGACGCTATCGAGACACGGGAGCACGCGAAGATGAGAACCCGCATCCTGACGAACCGCCGAGGTCAGATCGTTGTCCTCGCGCCCATCGTGCTGGTGGTCCTTCTGGCAATAGTTGCTCTGGCCAGCGACGTAGGCCACATCGCGGTCAGTTGCGCCCGGCTGCAGAACGTGGCCGATTCGGCCGCGCTGGCGGCCGCACACGAGCTGCTGAGCCGGCAGGCGGGCGGGGAGGCGGAGTCGGCCGCGCGCACCGGCGCGCAGGAGGCGGCCCTGGCGCTTCGGGAGGCCAACTGGCCGGAGGCGGGCCTCGACGTCGAGTTCGGCACGCTGGACGAGTACAAGAACTTCACACCGGCCGACGAGAGCACCAAGGCGACCGCTGTACGCTGCCTGGCCGCCCGCGACGACACGGCCCCCGGCGGCCGACTGGACATGTTCTTCGCGCCCATGCTGGCGGTGGACGACTGCGAGGCAGCCCGCAAGGCAGTCGCGGAGGCGACCAACAGCATCTGCGGGGTTACCGGTGGGCTGTCACCTTTCGCCGTGCCGCAGGCAAGCGTGCCCGACCCCGGACAGGAGATAACCTTCTACCCCGCCGATGACAACGAGTACGACGGCATAGCCGACGAGAGCGTGGCGCCCGGCTGCTGGGGGCTGCTGAACCTGGATGGTGGTTCGACCGGCACGACGGAACTGAGGGACTGGATTCTGAACGGCTACAGCGGTCCCCTCGCGTTGGATTCTGAGACCGACCACCTATGGATTGACGGCACCTCCGGGTTCCGCTCCGCGCTGGAGAAGTCCATTCTGGAGCGAATCGGCGAACCGATGATCGTGGTGATCTTCGACCAGGTGACCGGCACCGGCAGCACCGCGGATTTCCGTTGCGTGGGCTTCGTACGCGTAACCATCACGGCTGTTGACCTGCACAGCGCTGGCACGGACGCCTACGTCAGGGGCACAGTAGAGAAGGTCGCGATACTGCCCGATCTAATCAGCGGCTTCGGGCTGCCCAGCCCCAACATCTACAAGGTCCAACTGGTGGACTGATACGGCCCCGGCCGTCTGCTGGGTCAGACCTTGATGGCGTATTTCTTCAGCCGCCGCAGGAGCGTACGGTAACTGACGCCCAGCTCCTCGGCGGCCTGCCCCCGGTGGCCGTCGGTCACTTCCAGCGCGCGCAGCAGCGCTTCCCGCTCCGCTTCGCGGCGCGCCTGCTCCATGGTCATCGGCTCGGGCTCGGCCGTGTCCGAATGGCCATTCCCCCCGTTGCGAGCACGCTCCGGCAGGGCGCGGGGCTCGAACTCGCCCATGATCACGCCGCGTTTGATCACGTTCTGCAGTTCGCGCACATTGCCGGGCCAGTCATATGCCTCGAACATGCGGATCAGCTCCGGCTCCAGGCGGCCGCACGCCTTGCCGAACTCCCGGCAGTAGAGCCTGTGGAAGTGGTTCGCCAGCAGCGGGATGTCCGAGCGGCGCTCCCTCAGTGGCGGCAGCATGACCTCCACTTCGTTCAGCCGGTAGTAGAGATCCTCCCGGAACCCGCCCGCGCCAAGGTACCTCTCCAGGGAGTCGTTGGCGGTGGCCACGATGCGCACGTCCGCCCGCACCGGCTCGTGCCCGCCCACGGGTATGAAGCTTTTGGTCTCGATCACCTGCAGCAGCTTCGCCTGCACGCCGGCGGGAATCGCCGCTATCTCGTCCAGCACGATGGTGCCCCCGTGCGCGGTGCGGAACAGGCCGGGGCGCGCCGTACGGGCGTCGGTGAAGGCGCCCTTCTCGTGGCCGAACAACTGACTCTCCAGCAGCGTTTCCGGAATGGCCGGGCAGTTGACCTGGATGAAAGCCGACTCCGCGCGCGGCGAGTAGCGGTGCAGCAGCTCTGCCACCACGTTCTTGCCCGTGCCGCTCTCGCCCTGCACCAGGACGTTCACGTCGTACTGGGCCACCGCAAGAAGCTGCTGCTTGACGGTGACGATGCTGGGATGGACGCCGACGAACTCGGGGGCGAGCAGGAACGGCGGCGGCGTCCCCAGCACCTCCGCCGCCAGCCGCAGCGCTTCCCCCTCATGCGTGCGCAGCACCCGTGCGCGAAACACGCCGTTGGCCTGGTCCATCTCCGCCCAGCGTGGCGCCAGGTGCACCCGGACCACTTCGCCAAGGACGCCGGGCGCTATCTCGGCGCACTCGGCGAGCAACCCCCCCGCGCTCAAGTTCACCGTCATGCCGGAGGCGATGCGGCGCTGGCGGCCGGCGTCGTAGAGCTGCACGGGCAGCGACACGCCCGCGCGGGGGTGTCGGCGCCGGTCCTTGTCCGAGTTATCCCGATCCACGGCTCCCTCCCGAAACGGCCTGCCGTCACACGATGCACCTGTGATGGCCCGGTGTGCACGGTGCAAAAACCGCGCCACGCACGCCCTTCGCGCCTAACCGCTTGCACAGGCACGGCTTACATCACCGACCGCTTCCCCCGGGGCGTACCATTCTGACATGACCGCGGCGTCTCAGACGGCCGTTGGCACGGGCACGGTGCGCCGGTAGCCGTCCGGGCTGTTGTCCCGGCCGTCCGGCGGCAGGGCGAAGACGCACGCTTCACGCGCATTCTCGGGCAGTTCCAGCACGGCAGCATCGCCGTGCAGGTACAGCTCGTCATCCCCCGTACTCACCACCACCCGCCGCCAGTAGCTGTCCCCCAGGTCCAGCCGGGAGGCCCCCGTGACGTCCAGCGCCACACCCTCGGCATCCAGCGGCGAGTTCCACCGCAGGGCGACCTGTCGCGCGCCCGCTTCCACCACGCCGGCGCGCTCGCGCGGGTGCTGCCACACGTCCCAATCCATGATCCGCCGATACACGTCCAGCAGCACCGTCGTATCCAGGTGCTCCAGGTCGTCGTAGGCACGCTGATGGAACAGGCCCAGCCCCCCGCGGTCGGTCAGCTCGTAGAACGTCACGCTGCCGATCACCTCCGGATGGTCGCGCACCCAGCGGAATGCCTGCTCCACCAGGTATGCCTGGATCCAGGGGCCGTGTATGTCCTCGTCGAAGTTCAGCTCGCCCAGGTCAATGCGCACCTGCTCCCCGCGCAGCCGGCACATGGTGCGCCAGAACATGCGGAATGCGCCCTCGCACAGCTCGTGCGGCGTCAGGGCAAATGCCTGCCGCTCGTCCGGATCCACCTCTCCGATCAGCGGCGCGTCCTCGATGACGTGCTCCGGCCATCCGAAGTGTAGCGAGCCGTAGTGGTCAATGCCGGCCACCACGTCGGGGCATCGGTAATAGACGCTTCAACCCTGGTCGATCTGGGCCAGGCGGACCTGGCGAAACAGCAGGAGAGGAACTGTCAGGTGACCGCCGACCTGACGAGATACATCAGAAGCATCGAG
>JAWOCH010000400.1:0-13691 GCA_046483865.1 Candidatus Brocadiia bacterium
GAAGGTTGGCTCCTCGTCGCGCTCGACGAACACGCCGAGGTCGGCGTCGTAGCGGCCGCGCGCGCTCCCGTAGCCCTTGTAGAATGCCATCTCGGTGCCATGCTTTGCCGTGGCGAACTCAGTGCGCACGCGCACGTGGCCCTCTGCAAGTTCCGGCAACCGGTATTCCGTGATGTCCAGCTCTCCGGGCGCGACGCCCCGCACTTCCCGCGGCATGTTGTCTCCCTCCGCTCCAGCGCATCCGCTGTGCGCGCCAGGCTCATTGCACGCCACCTGTCGGCTCGGCTATCCTGCCGACAGCGGGTGGGTCTGGCATAAGACCCACCATCGTAACGACTGACAGCGGGAGCGCAACTGCGATGCGAATCCAGCGCAATGAATGGCCGATCCTCTGCGCCAACGTGCTCTACATAGTCGGCTTTGGGACGTTGGCGGCGACGCGTGCCAACTACGAGTTTGTCATCTACGGGCTGGGCATCGTGGGGCTGTTCGCGCTGATCTTCTTCTACCAGCGCCGCGTCGAGTTCACGCCGTTCACGCTGTGGGCGCTCACGTTGTGGGGGTGCCTGCACATGGCCGGAGGCAACCTGTTCCCCCGGGGCATCCGGCTCTACGATGTCATTCTGGTGGGTCTCATCCCGAAACACTCGATACTGAAGTACGATCAGTTCGTCCACCTGGTGGGCTTCGCGGCGGCCACTCTGGTCGGTTATCACCTTCTGCGCGCGCATCTTCGCCCGGGGCGGCACCGCTGGCTGGCCCTCTCCATGCTGATTGCCCTCGTCGGCATGGGCTTCGGGGCGTTGAACGAGGTGGTGGAGTTCTTCGTGGTCCTGACGGTGCCGGAGAGCGGCGTGGGGGGCTACGCGAACACGGGCTTCGACCTGGTGTTCAACATGCTGGGCGCGCTGCTGGCCGTAGGCTTCATCCACTTGCAGCGGCTGCGGCAGGACAGAGACTTGCCGCTGGTTTAGCCTGGAGGGGCGGCCCTGGTGGCTTCCAGTAACTTGCCCAGCTCGTCGAGCACCTCTTCCATCTGCTCCATCTGGCGGCCGTACTCCGCCCAATCGCCCGCCCTCTGGGCCTTCTGGGCCGCGTTGTAGCGCTCCTGCACTTGCCGGTGGAGTTCCCTGGCTTCCGGGACAGCCGCCGGCACTGTGGGCTTCGCGGGTTGCTCCGGCGGGGCCGTGGGCGCTACGCCCTCGAACAAGCCGGCAAGGGACTCCGACAGGGTCGGGCGCATGGACACACGCTCTCCGTCCGCCGTGATGATCCGCCGGAGCTGGGGAACGGCGCCCGTCTCGGCCTGGATGTAGAGGGGCTCCACGTACAGTATGCCACCGGCGACGGGGATGACCAGCAGGTTGCCGCGGATGACCTCGCTGCCGCGCTGGCTCCACAGGGTGAGTTGCTGCGATATGTCGGGGTCCTGGTCAATGCGCGCCTCCACCTGTTTCGGGCCGTACACGACCTTGCCTTTGGGGAAGATGAAGGCCGTCAGCTCGCCGTAATGCTCCCCGTCGCAACGGGCGGCGAGCCAGGCGATCATGTTGTCCTTGCCCTGCGGCGTGAACGGGAGCATGAGTATGAACTCGGCCCGCTCGCCGTCGGGCAGTCGCATCGTGATGAAGTAGCTGCGCACCGGGCGGTGGCGGCCGCGATAGAACTCCATGGGCACCTCCCACAGGTCCTCCTGGTTGTAGAAGACCCGTGGATCCTGCATGTGGTACTTCCGGTACTTGTCCGCCTGAATGTCGAACAGGTCCCGCGGGTAGCGGATATGGCGGCGCAGGCCGTCCGGCATCTCGCTCAACGGGCTGTAGAGCCCCGGGAAGATGCTCTGATATGCCTGGATCAACGGGTCGTCGGGATCGGCCACGTACAAATTGACGGACCCGTGGTAGGCGTCCACCACGGCCTTGACGCTGTTGCGGATGTAGTTGAAGTCGCCTCCCTGCGCCGGTTCGCTGTAGGGGTAGTGCCGGCTGGTCGTGTAGGCGTCCTGGATCCAGTAGACGCGCCCGTCGTGGATGACGGCGTAGGGATCGCTGTCCATCGTCAGATACGGCGCCAGGTGTTGGACCCGTTCCCCGATGGTCCGCCGATACATCAGGCGGCTGCCCTCCACCAGGTCGTCGGACAGGATCACCTTCATGTCGGCGAAGTGCAAAGCGAACATGAGTTTGGCCACGAAGCCACTGGCCTCCACGCCGCCCCGGCCGTCGTAACGTGTGTAGCGGTTCTCGGCGCCCTTGGGGTAGTCGAACTCTTCGGCGCGCGTGTTGACGAAGACGTAATCGCGCGTGAACTGCCCGTAGTAGACCTGTGGCCGGCCAAGCTCCATCCCCTCGGGGGCAACCGGCGGGATATCCCGCACCAGCAGGACGGGGAAACCCTCCTCCGTGCGCTCGTTGACCGGACTGGCGCAGACGCCGTATCCGTGCGTGTACTGCAGGCGCAGGTTGACCCAGGTCTGCGCCTGGTCCGGCAGCAGCTCCCAGCGCAGTTCGCGCGGGGAGAGCATCATCTGCACGACGCTGCCGCCCAGGAGGTAGCGGTCAACGGCGATGCCGGGGAAATCGTAGTACGCACGCAGGCCCTGCTTCTGGCGGTATATCTCCGACAGCGGCCCCTTGTCCCACACCCGGATGTTGCTGATGGTGTCCTGCTCGGCCTGCAGGTCCGCGTAGGACACGTCCTCGCGGACGGAGTAAGGGACTCCGGCCACTTCCCGGAGGCCGTAGGCGTTGAGCGTCTGGCTGATGGCGTTCTCCAGGTACGGCCGCTCCAGTTCGAGTTCGTTGGGCTCCACGCGCAGTGACTGCACTGCGGGCGGCAAAAGCACGAGGCAGACGACGGCCAGCGCCGCCCAGCCTGCCACGGCGCCGATGAGCCGCTTGTAGTCCTTCACTGCGCGGGCCGAGAAGAAGACCGCTGCCGCCACGACGCTCGCGGCCGTCATGACCCAGTATCCGATCAGCCGGACCTTCACGTCGGTGTGCCCCGCGCCGAACACGACGCCCGTGCGGCTGTAGAGCAGGTCGTAGCGCTGCAGGAAGTAGGCGCCCGCCGTCAGCAGGAAGATCACCCCCACCGTGCCCGCCATGTGTCGGAAGGGCCGCGCCGGGAAGTCTTCCACACGCTCCACGGCGAACGCGCCCGAAGCGAAGTAGACCAACCCCGCCAGACCCAGCGAGACCCACGCCAGCACCTGGAACAGCGGCACCAGCAGCGTGACCACCGGGAACACGAAGACGTAGAAGCCGACGTTGTTGTGGAAGATCGGGTCCTGCGCCTCGAACGGCACGCGGTTCAGGAGCAAGAGAACCCGGTGCCACAGGGCCGCCGCAGAGCCACCGCCTACCAGGCCGGCCAGCACGGCAACCACCCATCCGAAGATGCCGGCGAAGCGCCGCACCGACGGCAGCCGGATCGTCCAGCGCCCCCAGCGGTAGAACATCGCTTCCTGGTCGCCCGTGCGCCGCAGGGCCAGGATGAGCCCCGTCGCCGCACCGAAGAAAGCGACGACAAACCCCAGGCACCACAGCCAGAACTTCGTGAACAGCATTCTGGTGAACACGGGCCCGTGGTCCAGCGCCCGGAACCACCAGTAGTCCACCAGCAGCCCCGGCAGTGCCTGCAGACCGATGATTACGGCGAACAGCGCCGCGGTCGCCACCAGAGCCGTCTTGAATGCCCGCGAGGACAAGGGGTTCTCCCTCAGAACCGTGTGCCGAAAGCAGCCAGCACCCCCGCTGCCGTCGCAGCCATTGTATGGCTCCCCGCCGGCAGCTTCAACCGGCCGGCATGCTTCACCGGGTCATCCAATTGTCTGAGTGAAACGATCCGAACCGCCACCTTTACGCCCGAAAAGCCGTCTACGGGAATGTAGCACGGCCGCCCTCGGCCGTGATCCTTTCCCCGGCCCCAGCCGAGGGCGGCCTTTCGACGGGCTCAAGGCCCTGAGCGGAGTTGCAGGGCTGGGCTACATGCTTCACGTGTGACGGGCCGGGCCGCCGCCAAGTCTCGGAGACTTCTGAATGACTCTGCGTCCTTCACCGGCGGCGGGACTCCAGGGCGTGTTTGTCCATGCCCTCCTCGGCTGCGACCGGGTAATCGCCCTCGAAGCAGGCCAGGCAGTAGTCCTCGGCCGGGCCTGGTAAGGCCCGCACCAGGCCTTCGACGGTTTGGTAGGCGAGGCTGTCCACGCCGATGAACTCGGCGATCTCCCCGACGCTGTGTTCGGCCGCAATGAGTTCGTCGGCGTGCTGGAAGTCTATGCCGTAGTAGCACGGGTGGCGGATGGGCGGGGCACTGATGCGCAGGTGCACCTCGCGCGCGCCGGCTTCCTTCAGGGAGGCGACGCGCGCGCGGCATGTGGTCCCGCGCACGATCGAGTCATCAACCACGACCAGCCGTCTGCCGCGCACCACGTCCCGGATGACGTTCAGCTTGATGCGCACGCTGTTGACCCGTGCGTCGGCGGCGGGAGAGATGAAGGTGCGCCCGATGTAGTGGTTGCGCACGAAGCCCATGTCCAACGGGATGCCGGAGCGGCGGCTATAGCCGAGGGCGGCGGAGTTACCCGAGTCGGGTATCGGGATGACACAGTCGGCTTCCGCCGGGGCGTCCTCGGCCAGTTTTGCTCCGAGCCGGAGACGGACTTCGTGGACCACTTCGCCGAAGACGACGCTGTCGGGCCGCGCAAAGTAGATGTACTCGAACACGCAGTGCGCCCGGCGCTGCTGCTGGCTGAAGCGCACCGAACGCAGCCCGGCGGGGTCAATGCGCACGATTTCCCCCGGCTCGACATCCCGCACGAACTCGGCGCCAAGAAGATCCAGCGCACAGGTCTCGCTGGCCACCACCCAGCCGGCCCCCAGCCTGCCAAGGCAGAGCGGGCGGAACCCATAGGGATCCCGCACGGCCACCAGGCTGTCGTGCCCCAGGATGAGCAGCGAGTAGGCCCCCCGCACCTGCTGGAGTGCACCGGCCAGCGGCTCGTCCGCGCCGACGTTGTCCGGATCGGCCATCAGGTGGACGAATATCTCGCTGTCCGTTGAGGTCTGGAAGATGGAGCCCCGGGCCTCGTAGGCGTCGCGCAGCTCCCGCGCATTGGTCAGGTTGCCGTTGTGCGCCACGGCGACGATGCCCTGGGAATACTCGATGACCAGGGGCTGGATGTTCTGCACACGCCCGGACCCGGTGGTGGAGTAGCGGACGTGCCCCACGGCAACGTGGCCGGGCAAGTCGGCCAACTCCTCGGGGGCGATGGCCTCCGCCAGCAGTCCCAGCCCCTTCTTGCTCTGGATGCTGCGTCCGTCGGCCGCCACGATGCCGGCGGACTCCTGCCCCCGGTGCTGCAGCGAATAGAGCCCGAGGTAGGCCAGCTCCGCCGCGTTCTCCACGCCGTAGAGCCCTGCGATGCCGCAGCATTCGCGTGGCCCCGGCGTTCCACAGCTCGCGCAGACTGACACGGTCGTGTCCCTCCCCGATGTACGGCCGCCGCCCCGGGGCCGTACGTACGACGCCCGTGGGCAAGCCATCTCCGGCCGACCCACGGGCGTTGAGGGACTTAGCTCAGACCCAACCCCGAAGCTGCATCGCTTCGGCCACCCGTTGGACGGCCACCACGTATGCCGCCTCGCGCATGTTGATATCGTGCGCTTTGGCGGTGTTCAGCACGGTGTGATACGCCGTGGTCATCTTCCGGTCAAGGCGCTCGTGAACCTGCTCCTCGGTCCAGTAGTACATGTAGAAGTTCTGGACCATCTCGAAGTAGGACACGGTGACGCCGCCGGCATTGCACAGGAAGTCCGGCAGCACGTGCACGCCGTTGCCGTGCAGCACGCGGTCGGCCTCCGGCGTGGTCGGCCCGTTCGCCAGCTCAGCAACGATGGACGCCTTGACGCGCCCGGCGTTCTCGTCGGTGATGACGTTCTCCAGCGCCGCCGGCACGAGGACGTCAACATCCAACTCCAGCAGGTCCTCGTTCGAGATCGGGTCGGCATCGTCGTAGTTGATCACCGAGCCGGTCTGCGCCTTGTACTCGGCGACGGCGAGTGGGTCGAGGCCGTTCATGTTCACGATGCCGCCCTTGCTGTCGCTGACGGCGACCACCTTGCTGCCGTAAAGCGACTCGGCGAAGATGGCGCCGAAGCGCCCGGCGTTGCCGTAGCCCTGGATGGCCACCGTCGCCTGTCCCAGGTCGATGCCGCACTCCTCGGCGGCCTCGCGGATGACGAACCACCCTCCCCTGGCCGTGGCGTCGCCGCGCCCGGCCGAGCCGCCGACCGGCAGCGGCTTGCCGGTGATAACGCCGAACTGGTTGCGGCCGGCCATCTTCGAGTACTCATCCATCATCCAGGCCATCACCTGCGGATTCGTGTAGACGTCCGGCGCAGGCACATCGGTCTCCGGGCCGATGTAGCGTCCCACGGCGCGTATGTAGGCCCGGCTGACGCGTTCCATCTCGCCGTCGGACATCTCCTTGGGGTTGCAGATGACGCCGCCCTTGCCGCCTCCGAGGGGCACGTCCACCAGGGCGCACTTCCAGGTCATCCACGCCGCCAGGGCGCGGACAGTGTCCACCGTCTCGTCCGGGTGGAACCGGATGCCGCCCTTTGTGGGGCCGCGTGCATCGTTGTACTGGACGCGGAAGCCCCGGAAGACCCGGACCGAACCGTCGTCCATCTGCACCGGCAAGGACACCCAGAACTCGCGCATCGGGACCCGCAACATCTGGTGAACGCCGGGGTCCAGATCGAGGATCTCAGCGCACCTGTCTACCTGCTCCTGCGCAATGGCAAAGGGGTTGAACCCTGACATCGAACCGGCTCCATTCTTGGGGGTGCTGGGTCTGCACGAGATGCACAGACCGGCCGAAATACCGAAGCTGCTGACTCCGCCCCGGTAGAAAGAACCGCAACTGCGGCCTGTAGCCGCTGGCGAGTCGGCAGACTATACCAGGCAATCGGGCGGTACGCAAGCCCGGAAGGGGCACTTGCGCTAACCCCGGCGTCTGGGGTCGGCGGCAGGAGAAAAAGGGGCTCTACTGGGGCGTCGTGGCGCAAGCGGTGTTCGAGTACCCGCTGTTGCCGTTCGCGTTGTAGGCATAGACGCGATAGCAGTATTCCGTGTTCGGGTCCAGCCCTGGGTCGTCGTATGAAACCCAGATTTCCTCGGAGGGGCCGACCGTGTCTATGAGGACGAACCCCCCTTCGCCGCCGTCCTGCCGCTCGATGCCGAAGCCGTCCTCGTTGCTGGACTGGTCCCTCCAGACAAGGTGGCAGCCGTAGACACCAGCGTTCTCCCACGCGTACACCTCCAGGTCACGCGGGGCGTACGGCACCAGACCCGGCGCCAGGGTGGTGCAGTAGGTCTCGTTGCTGTAGTCGCTGTAGCCGTCGTCGTTATAGGCGCGGACGCGGTAGTAGTAGGTGGTCTCCGGGGCCATGCTGCAATCGGAGTAGCCCGTGCTATCGGCCGCCAGGCGTTCTATCTCGCTCCAGGTGCCCGATGCCCCCGTCTTGCGCTCGACCGAGAAGCCGTCTTCGTTGTTTGCGTTGTCGGTCCACCAGATGTCGATGCAGGTATCCGTTTTGGCCTCGCAGGCAAGACCGCTGGGTGCGGCGGGGGGGCTGCCGGCGAGCCAATGGGCAGTGATGGTTTGGGTGGCCGAGTATGAACCGGCGTTCGGCGCCTCCCCCGCGGGCACACTGGCCCGCACGCTGAGGGTAACGTCTACACTATCGTCGCCGCTGACATGGGTCACCGAGACAGCCGGACTCAGGAAACTGTCATACGCCGTGTAACTCACGTCGCTTCCACCTGTGGCGGCGGAGCCGTCGCCGTCGAAGCTGAGGCCGTATTCAGTGGTCAGCACATCGCCCCCCGTCTCGCTCAACTGGGCGGCAGTCGTATTGTCGGCGCTGAGCTCGCAATGGCCGGTCACGGTTAGCGTCGCCGTCGAGTTGCCGGTGACAATGTCAGCCATCGAGGTGACTGAGCCCAGATCTATCGCCGGGAAATCGGTGTCCCAGCTCATAGTGTTCGCATCCATGAGGCGGGCCCAGAAGGCCGCAACGACCACCAGGACAGCGGCCAGTGCGAGAACGCCGCGGCCTATGGAGTGCCTGTCTGGCATGGCGCTTTACGTTGGCAAGGTATGGAAGCGCGCCCGGCTGGGTGCGCGCGATTTCATTCGACCGGGGCGGTCCGCCTGGAGACGTCATTTCGGCGCGAGGATCCGCCAGCTCCCTCCGCCCCATGCGGAGAGTCTCCGGCCCGCAGCTCTGCCAGTTCCTGGTCGACCCCCACGGCAGAATGACGCTCTGCCAGGGGCGCGGCGCCTTCTTCCATGAGGCGGGGCGTGATGAAGATGACCACCTCCCGCTCCTCGGTCGTCCTGGACCGGGAGCGGAACAGGGCGCCCAGCAGCGGTATGGAGCCCAGCACGGGCACGCGCCTCTCCTCCTCCCGTTCCTGCTGTTCTATCAACCCGCCGATCACTATGGCATCCCCGTCCTTGACGCGCACGTTGGTGGTGGTGTGCCGGCGGCGGATGATCGGCAGGTCGCCGGCGCTCATCCCGTCACCGGTTCTGACGTTGCTGGCCTGGCGGGCCACGTCGCTCACCTCGGTCTCCACCCGCACGGTGATGTCGCCGTCTTCGCCCACATGGGGGGTCATTTCCAGCATAACGCCGGACTTGACGACCTGGAGTTCGGTGCGCAGGAAGGCCCCGTTTACATCCGTCGTAATGTTGAAGTACTGCTCCAGGGAGATGTCTATGACGGCGGGCTCGCCGTTCAGTGTGGCCACCCTGGGGCGGGAGCGGACGCTGGCCCGGCCCTCTTTGATGAGGGAGCGAATTGTGAACAGCAACGTCCGGAACGCGCGCTCGTCCACGCTGGCGTAGCGGGCGGTGCCCACGAAGCTCTCCGTGCCTTCCACCAGGCTGAACAGCGTGTCGGGACCGCTGCGTTGCCAGTCCACGCCCAGTTCAGCGCCCGCCTCGCGCGACAGCTCCACCACCAGGGCCTCCAGCACGACCTGGCGCCTGGGGCGGTCGAGTTGTTCGATTATCTCCATCACCTGCTCGGTCCGATCCTCGGGGGCGTACACGAGCACCTCGGTCGAGCGCTCGCCGCTGCCGACGTACGGCTGCAGGTGCCGCGGGAGAGAATCGCGCAGATGCTTCGCCGTGATGTAGCGCAGGTATACGCGGCGGCTGCGCGCCAGCTCGTGGAAGGAGGGAGAGTCGGGCCTGCCGCTGCCGACCACGTAGAATTCGTCGCTACCCTCCAGACGCCGCACCGACAGGCCCTGGCCGGCGACGGCGCGCTCCAGAGCCTGCTGCAGCGGCACCTGGTCGGCCTGGAAGGAGATGAGCGTGTCGGCTACGGAGGGGTCAACCGCCACGGGCACGCCCGTCTGCATGGACATGTCCCGAAGCACCTGGCGCAGCGGGACGTCAACCCACACGTTGCTCACCAGCGACTTTGGGTCGGCCGGTTCCTCGGCGGCGCCGACGCCGCTCGAGCACATGACAAGCCAGAGCGCCAGGGCACATGCCGCCACACACTTGAGCTTACGGCCCACTCCTGTCTTTGCGTGATTACTCATCTGCACCCACCGTCCGGTTCACGCTGAGGGACAACGGAACGACGCGCAGCTCGCGCTGCTCGTCGTTCACCAGGCCGGCACAAACGGCCTCCACTGCCACGGCTCCCCGCCGTGAGCCGGGCTCTGCGCCCGGGGGCACGCTCAGGCGGCACACCACCGACCTGCGCATGCCGGGGCCCATGCTGAAATCCGCCGGCTCCAGGACAGCCCAGGCTGCCGGCAGCGATCCCGGCTCGAGCCGACAGCGCACCTGCATGGTGGAAGATCCGCGGTTCGACACACTGAGCACGGCGGTGGTAAACCGCCCGGGATCGAGGGACACCTCTACGTCCTGGGGCTCAACCGCCAGACCGGAAGGTCCTTCGCCGACGCGCTCACGTTTCCACACCGCGGCCAGCTCAGGCTCTATGGTGAAGGCTGCTTCGCCGAATGCCTTGCGACCTGCTGCCGAACCCGGCTCGATGACGCATCGGATGGTGTAGTCGCCGGTGGGCAGCGGGTCCGGCAGGACGCCCACAAACCGACGTCGATGACCGGGCAGCACGCGGCTTCTTCGGGCGTGCAGGGGCATTGAGGCTACCTTCCGCCAGCCGTCCCGGTAGATGGTGGCCGTGCCTCGAGCGAGGAAGCCAACGACGCCGCGGTTGGTCACCTGCGCCACCACGCGCAGGCAATCGGCTTGTTCGTCCTGTGGCTCGCCCGCCTGTTCTGCGGGGAACTCCGGCAGGCGCACCGCGACGTTGCCCAGGGCCGGGCGGGCCACGTGGTTCCGCCGGACGGCCCGCACGAACAGCCCGGACGCGGTGCGCAGAACGACGTTGACACCCTCCTGGCGTCGCCGCGAGCCGAGCGTCACCATGACGGCCGCCCAGTAGTCGCCGTCCGCGTCGTAGGGAGCTTCGACACGGCCCCGGATGACCTTCTTCTCTCCGGGCAGAAGAATGTGGTGGTCGGCGTCAAGCCCCACCCAGGAACGGGCGGAGCGCGCATGGGCCGTCTCCGGGCCGAACGACAACGTGCCCTCGGGGGAGACGGCAAAGTCCACCACGCTCAAGTTCACTTCGGCCGGCCGGGGATTCTGCCCGCGGGGGACGTTCCTCAGGGTCACGGTGAACTCCGTCGTGCCCCCGGGACGCACCGTGACGTCCTGTTTCAGGGGTGAGACGGCCACGCCCGCGCGCGCAACAGCCGGCAGACAGAGCATTGCCAAGCACAGCCCCGCCGCCAGCCTGCACCACGCTCCGGGCGTGCCTGTGCCGTTCCGACGCATACTCCTCCCCTCGGGGCTCCCGGCGAGTTCAGTTGGTCAGCCGTTGCCACCGGTCAGCACCGGCAGCGCAACGTCCTTCTCACGCGCTGCAACTCAGCGCCCGCCTGTTTATTGCGTGCCCCAGCTCGCGGTCAGTGTCTGGGTGGCGCTGTATGAGCCAGCGTCCGCCTGGGTTCCGGCCGCGTTGCTCGCGCGCGCCTGCAGCGTTATGTCCACGGCACCGTCGCCATCCACGTGCGTGATGGTCGAGGCGGTGCTGAGGAACGAGCTGTAGACGACGTACGCCACGTCGGAGCCGCCAGTAGCCGCCACGCCGTCGCCGTCGTACTGCAGGCCGTATTCGGTGTAGAGTGTGTCGCCGCCCGCTTCGGACAGCTCAGCCGTCGCGGTGTTGTCGGCGGTGACGTCCACGTTCCCGTTGGTGTACAACGTCTGAGTGGCCGAGCCCGTCAGGACATCGGACTGGGCGGTCATCGTGCCCAGGTCAATGGCCGCGAAGTTGCCGGCCCACTCCATTATGCTGTCCACCGTGGCGGAGACACTGCACGTAGCGGTATCGTCGGCCGGCTGGGCCCGCACAACGCCGGCGGCCAGGACCCACGCGCAGGCTACTGCTACTGCGGTCCACCTGAGAGCTTTCATCCTCCTACCTCCTGAACTCGGGCCATCGAGCAAAGGTCAGTTCCTGGGTGCGGCAAGTGCAAACGCCATGCCACATAATGTAGAACGCGAGCGGGCCGATTCTCTCCTGCGCCGCTGAAATCAACCCTGAAAGCCGCTGTCGACGGGGAAGTTGCGTTCAGCGGACGTGCGGGAGACGAGCCGAAACGTGCAGCAAATACAAACACGGTTGCGGTGCTGCAGTGGCGAGTGGAACGCTCTGTGGCAAAATGCGATTGCGGGGCGGTGCGTCCGATAATCGGCCATCCGTAGCCCGGGCCGAAGAAACGGTCAGTCCGTCCACGCCTCCAGATCCTGGGCCTCTCGCAGCAACCCGATGACCACCTTGTTCTGGTTGTAGACAGCCAGCATCAAATGTGCGGTCGCCTGCAGGAAGCGCAGACTGCGCACCGCCTCTTCCTCGCGGAACTCAGCATCGGCGATGTAGTTCAGCGCCGCCTCGCGATGCTCTTCGGCCTCTTCGGTCAGCTCTTCCGGTCTGGGCATTGTGCGCTCGCGGTTCGGGACTCAGGGCTCAGAGCCCCACGGTCAGCCTGTCCCCAAGGCTGTCGGGAAGCTCGGGTTCATCCTTTATCTTCTGTATGGTCGTGCCGATGTCATACGGAATGCGAGTGATGTTGGTGATCTGGCTGACGATGCGGAAGCTCAGATCTTCCTCGCGGATGTACTTGAACTTGAAGCGGACGGGATCGAGCGTGGCGAAGCTGCTCATCCAGTTCCGGTCCCGCGGCTGTCCCACGCTCCCCGGATTGATCACGTGCGTAGTGCGCATGGGCAGGTGGCTGTGCCCCACCACCAGCATATTGCCCTCGATCTGCTCGTGGAGCATGTGCGTTGCGGCCCCCGGCAGGACGTACTCGTTCAGCATGTCGAACCGGGTGCCCGGCTTGCCGTGCAGGATGGTCAGACCGTGGACCTCGAGTGTGAGTGGCAGGGCCTGCAGCCACTGCCGGTTCTCCTCGGTCAGCACGGAGCTGGTCCAGCGCGAGGAGGTCTTGGCCACCGTGTTCTTGCCCTCGTAGATGCGATGGCACAGCTCGCAATCCTGCTCTGGGAAGCCCGGGTCGTCGGAGTTCATCCGGTCCAGGTTCGCGCAGACGAAGTCGTGGTTACCCATCACCGAGGGGATTCCCCGTTCCCGCAGCACCTCACAGCACTCGTTGGGATTGGGCCCGTAGCCGACCACGTCGCCGGCGCAGTAGATCTGGTCGTCCTCCTCCACGTGACGCAGCACGGCCTTGAGGGCCTCGAGGTTCCCGTGTATGTCGGAGACGAGGACAATCATGCGCCTGCACCTGCCGGGATAGTGGCCCGATGGAGGCCGTATTCTACCAGAACGCGTCGCCGGTGCGCAAACAGCGCCTGCGCGTGCGCAGACGTCACTCGCCCAGGCGTTCCTCCAGGTAGGCGCGCAGTCGGCGGACGCTGTCAGTCGCGTCGAAGTCCGCGCCGGGTAGGTACTCAATGGATACGTCGCCGGTGTAGCCGCAGTCCCGCAGTGCCCCCGTGAGCCAGTCGAAGTCCACTTGGCCCTCCCCCATGGGGGCCTGCATGGCACCGGGGGAGGCGTCGCGCAGGTGCACGTGCGCGGCCTGCTCCAGCAGCGGCCGTGTATGGCGCAGCTCGGACCCCTGCATGACGAAGTGGCTCGGGTCATAGGCCAACGGCAGCCAGGGCGCCTGCTCGACCAGCCGCAGCGCGGCCGGCAGTTGCTCGAACGCGCTACGCGCGTGGCATTCCAGCGCAAAGGTCACCCCGTTGCTTGCCGCTGCACGTTCCAGGTCGCGCATGGAGGCCACCGACCCGTCGAACACCTCCTGTTCCCCCACGTCCGTAACCCCGAGGGCAGGCTGCACGCCGGCCACCGATACGCCGTGCAGGTCGGCGAAGCGCGCCACCGATGCGGCCTCCTGCCCTCTCTTCCGGCAGGCGTCCGGCGCCCTATCGTGAAGCGGGACGCTGAACCCGCAGTTCAGCGCCATCACCTGCAGACCGGTCTCGTCCAGCAGTTCCTGCACTTCTCTGGCTGTATCCTGCCACTGCGTCGCCAGCGCGGACGGGTCTACGTGGGCCCAACCGTCAATGAGCAGCAGGTCCACCAGGCCGAAATCCA